>NZ_MKRU01000083.1:13034-79544 GCF_001897985.1 Microbacterium sp. 69-7
GGTCCACGCCCAGCTCTCGTCCACCGTCAACGCGAGCCAGGCCCACCACAACGCCGGAACGCTGAGGAGCACCGCACCGAACATGACCACCGCCTGCGAGAGTCCGCCGCCCGTGCGCTGCGGCTGCTGAAACGGACTGTCGCCCGGCCGGGAGACGGCGTAGGGGGCGATGACCGAGGTGAGCGAGGACAATCCGAGACCGCCCAGGAAGAGGCTGGCGCACACGCCCGCCATCGCGGGGAGCATCGCCCAACGGCCGTGCAGGGAGATCGTCACCGGCACCGCTACCGCCAACAGGACCACGCCGACGACCGCGATCGGCACGAGACGTCCGGCCCGGTCGGCCGCACCGCGCACGGCCCCCGCGATGTGCATCCACAAGGCCGTGGAGTCGTAAGCGAGGTCGTTGTGCGGCAGCCATCCCAGGAAGAGTGCGATCAGCGGCGCCGGTAGCAGCACCGCGAACTCGAAAGGCACGCCGACCAGCAGGAGCGGGATGATCGTCAGGGCCGACGCGATCGGCACGATGATCATGTTGACCAGATATCGCGGATCGCGGAACCAGTAGATGATGCTGCGCGCCGCGATGCCGCCGGCAGCCGTGCCGCCGGTCAGATCGAACCAGCCGAGCCCGCGTCGCTGACGTGCGGCCCCCGGGCGCTCCGTCGTCGTCATCAGCCGGTCGACGAGCCAGAACCACAGCGCTGCAAGCACCGCGACCGACAGCACCGCGATCACGGCGGGGGCGGCGGCGCCGCCGCTCAGCGCGCGTTCGGGAAGCGCCCAGGCGGCACCCAGAGGCGTGAGCGCGAGCAGGTCGACGGCCGCGACGAGGGCGGACGGGACTCCTTGCGTCCACTGCAGGGACGCAAGGAAGACGACGACGGGAACGACGACGACGATCAGGGCGATGAGGAACACGCCCGTCAGCTCTCTCGAGCGGCGATCGCGGACCATGCTCGCCAGGGCGAGGCCGATCTTCGCGAGCAGCAGGCAGGTGAGCACACCCAACACGGCGGAGACGATGGACGCCCACACCGGAGCTCCGCGATCGGTCCACAGCGCGCTCAACGCCACCGCGACGACGATCAGGGCGAGCGCCGGCACGCTGATCGCGCTGGCCAGCAGCGTCACCCCGGCGATCTCGCGGGGCGAGGCTCCGACCATGGCGAATCGTCGCGGGTCGAGCTGGTCGTCCACGCCGCCCACCAGCACTGTCACGAAGAACCCGAGAGTGAGGGCGGATGCCGCGACGATCGTCACCGCGAAAGCCGCATCCTCCGAGGAGGCGTGCAGGCGCCATGCGGCGATGCACACCGCCACCACGACCACCGCGATCACCGCGCCGCCGACCAGGGTGCGCACGGTCTGGCGTCGACCTCCGCGCAGAGCGCCGAGGAGGAGGTCGAGCCTCAGTCGGAGAACGTGTGCAACCACTCGAGGCCCTCCGCATCGCTGATGCCGCCGGACAGCTCGATGAAGCGCTGTTCGAGAGTGAGCTCCCCTCGCACCTCGTCGACGGTCCCCTCGGCGAGCACGCGGCCTCCGACGATCACTGCGAGTCCGGAGCAGACGCGCTCCACGAGCTCCATCCCGTGACTGGAGAGCACCACCGTGCCGCCGTGCGCGACGTAGGCGGACAGGATGTCGAGGACGACGGCGGACGAGACCGGGTCGACCGACTCGAACGGTTCGTCCAGCACCAGGACGCGCGGTGAGTGGATCATCGCGCCGGCGAGCATGATCTTCTTCGTCATGCCGGCCGAATAGTCCGACACAGGTCGGGACAGGGCATCGGTGAGATCGAACGCCCGCGCCAGCTCGGCCGTGCGACTCTCCACGACCGCCGACCGCAGCCCTCGCAGCACGCCGTAATAGTGGAGCAGCTGTCGACCGGTCAGCCGGTCGAAGGTGCGCAGCCGATCGGGGAGGATGCCCATCTTCTGCTTCGCCTGACGCGGCGCGGAGGCCAGGTCGACACCTGCGATGCGAATCTCGCCACTGTCGGGGCGGAGCAGACCCGCGATCATCGACAGCGTCGTCGTCTTGCCCGCCCCGTTGGGCCCCACGATCCCGTAGAACGTACCGGCGGCGATCCGGAGGTCGATCGCGTCGACCGCGACGGTCGCACCGAAGGTCTTCGTCACGCCGCTGAGGCGGACCGCGTCGACCTGCTCGTCCGCGACGGACTCGTCGACTGGGCGTTCGTCGTCCGCCGTCGACGACGCCGTGACGGCGAGGATCTCCGCGAGCGGGGATGCCGCGTCGTCCGGATCGGGCAGAGGCTCCGGGTCCACGAGGGACTCGACGTCAGCCTCGACTTCGGGCGAAACCTGAGGTGCGGCCTGGACGTCGTCCGCACCCACCGGCTCGTCCTCGACGCTCACAGCCGCCTCGGTCACTGCGACAGCATCGCCCTCGTGCTCGACGTCGACTTCGACCTCGACGGCGGGCTCCGGCTGCTCCGTTTGGGGCTCTCGCTCGACGGGCGAAATCTCCACGGCCGTCGTCTCCGCACCGCTCACGGCGGTGGTGTCCCCTGCGGCAGGCCTCGGCGGGAGTTCATCCGGCTCGATCGATGACAGCGGGGCGGCGGCCTCGAATCGTGCGGCCGCCACTGCCGGCGGCACATCCGGCGGCGGCGGCGTCGCCTTCGGCTTACGAGGCCGGGGCGCGCGTTTGGCGGCGGGCGTGGCCGCGGGCCGGCGCGGTCGCGGCGGCGCGACCGGTTCGTCTTCGCGCCCGCCGTCGCGGCGATCGAGCTGAGCTGCCGCCTCGGCGGCGGGCACGACAGGCAGCGGCGGCAGTGCGTGCACGCCGTCGTCGTCGTCCGCGGGGGTCGGATGGGGGGCGCTCACCCGTCAAACCTAGCAAGCCGACCCGACGATCGCCCCGATCGTCCACACACCCGCGTCAACGCTCAGCCGCTCTTCAGCGGCCGTCCATAGGATCGTGCCGTCATGGCCAAGATTCCCCGCATCCACACGCTCCCCGATGACGCGCCGTGGGCCGGCGGCCTGCCCCCGGAGGGGTCCCCCGAGCACCCCCGGACCATTCGCGCACTCGACCGGGTCCTTCAGGTTCAGCGTCCCGCCGTGATCGCACATCTGCGCAGCATCCGCCTGCGTCACCCCGACGCTTCGACCAGCGACATCGTCCGCATGCTCGAACGCCGCTACCTCGCCGCGGTGACCACCGGCGGCGCAGCCGTGGGGGCCACCGCCGTGGTGCCCGGCATCGGCACCGGCATGACCCTCGCACTGTCCGGCGTCGAGACGGTGGGCTTCCTCGAGGCCACGGCGCTGTTCGCGCAGTCGCTGGCGGAGCTGCACGGCATCCGCGTGGAGAACCCCGACCGCGCACGCGCTCTCGTGCTGACGCTCATGCTCGGCAAGGAGGGCGTCGATCTCGTCGCCCAGCTCGGCCGGCAGATCGCCGGCTCCGGCGCGTCTCGGCCCGCGTACTGGGGTGAGCTCGTCACGAAGTCGCTGCCTCGAGCCGCGGTGGGTCCTCTCGTCGACCGGCTGAAGTCGGCGTTCATCCGTCAGTTCGCCGCTAAGGGCAGCGCCTCCGTCATCGGCAAAGCGCTCCCCTTCGGCATCGGCGCCGCCGTCGGTGGCACCGGAAACCACCTGCTCGGGCGACGCGTCGTCGTCGGATCCCGCCGCGCCTTCGGGGTGGCACCGCTGCAGTACCCCGCAGAACTCGAGCCGCGACCCGGCGCGACGCGAGTGGAGCGCACCGCGTTCGGCCTCGTTCGACGCACCGGCAGCGCCATCGGCGTCCGGGGGCGATCGGCGGCGACCACGGTCGCCGGTCTCATCCCGCGCCGCAACACGCATCGGTCCCCCACAGCGCCCGGCGAGGATGCCGCGACCCACGAGACCGAGTGATCCTGCGCGCGGCGGGAGCGCGTCAGAGGCGCGTCGCGCACAATGGGCCCATGGGTATCTTCCAGAGCCGGCCCGAGGATCCGTCGCAGTGGGGCGGGCTTCCCGCAGACCCCCCGGACCAGCCACAGCCCGCGGAGGTGCTGCCGCCGCCGGTCGACGATCTCGGCGTGTTCGGCGCGGCGGGCGTCGCGATCTCGGTTCCGGTGGAGACCTTCCTTCCTCACGCGGCGCCGTCCGCGGACGCCGACCGCGACGGGGATGACGAATCCGTCGACCTCGACAGCCCGTGACCGGCTGACTAGCCTCGACGCATGCAGACGACGCTGGGGCACCTGGCTACGTGGATGCCGCAGCAGCGGTGGTACTCGCCCACCGGCCGCTCCCCCCGCCTGCGTCTTCTCGACCAGCGCGAGCTGACGAGCCGCGACGCGGATGTCGCCGTGCGCGTCGTGATCGTCGCCGACGGTGACGACGAGAATGCCGTCGTCTATCAGGTCCCTCTCGTGACACGTCCCGCCGAGGTCACCGGGCCGTGGACGATCGCGCTCCAGGACGGTCGCGCGGTCATCGACGGACCCCACGATCACGCGTTCGCTTCTGCGCTGCTCGCCGAACTCGGGCGCAGCGATCTGGATGGCCCCTCCCAGGTGCTGGTCGGCGAGCAGTCGAACACCTCGATCATCTTCCGTCCGCATCAGGCCGCCCCCACGATCTGCAAGGTGTTCCGGCGACTGCATCCGGGCATCAACCCGGACATCGAACTGCAGTCCGCCCTCGCCGCTGCGGGCAGTCGCCACGTTCCGCCCGTCGTCGGCCATCTCGACGGGCGCTGGACGATGGCGCAGGGTCGCGACGTGCAGCAAGGCTCGCTTGCGTTCGCGCAGGAGTTCCTGCCCGACGTCGACGACGCATGGCGGGTGGCGTTGGCTGCGGCGGCGGTCAACACCGACTTCACATCCGAAGCCGCCTCCCTCGGCCAGGTCACCGCCGCCGTCCATCGCGATCTCGCCCGTCTGTTCCCCACCCCGTCTGCCGACGACGCCGCCCGCCACGCGATCAGCACAGCGTGGCGGCGGCGACTCTCCATCGCGATGGTGGAAGTTCCCGCCCTCGCCGCGCACGAGGCGGCCATCTCCCGTATCTACGCTGCCGCCGCGGCCTCCGCGTGGCCGGCCTTGCAGCGTGTGCATGGCGATTACCACCTCGGCCAGGTGCTGCACTCGCCGACACGGGGCTGGATGCTGCTCGACTTCGAGGGCGAACCGATGCGGCCGATCGCCGAGCGCCGAGCGCCGGATCTCGCCCTTCGCGACATCGCCGGGATGCTGCGGTCGTTCGACTACGTCGCGGGCTCTCTGCGTCTGCAGCGTGCTCCGCAGCAGCACGACGCTGCCGTCGACGAGGATGCCGAGGCCTGGGCCCGCGCGGCGCGCGCCGCCTTCCTCGCCGGCTATGCCGACACCGGCGGCGCGCCCGCGGTGACTCTGCTCAACGCGCTCGAACTCGACAAAGCGGTCTACGAGGCCATCTACGAGGCGCGGCACCGACCCGCGTGGCTCGCGATCCCGCTGTCGGCGATCGAGCGTCTGCTCGCCCACTGACTCCGCAGCCCTCGCATCCGACGACGAAGACCACCGCGCGAAGAACTCGCACGGTGGCCTTCGGTGTCGCCCGGTGTCTGCGGGCGGTGAGCATCGCTACTGCTGAAGCTGGCCCAGCGTGACCTCGGCGGAGGCGGTCTTTCCGCCACGGTCGTAGACGATGGTCGCCTTCGACCCGGCGGCGAGCGCGCGGACCTGAGCCGTGAGGTCGGTGGCGTTGGTGATCGGAACGCCGTTGAAGGACGTCACGACGTCGCCCTTGCGCAGGCCCGCGGCGGCAGCGGCACCGCCCGAGGTCACCTCCGCGATGTACGCTCCGGCGGTCGTCGCGCCCTCCTGCGTGGCGGCATCACGCACCCCCGCGCCGAGCAGACCATGAGTGGCGATGCCGTTCTTGATCAGGTCGTCGGTGATGCGCTTGACGATGTCGGACTCGATCGAGAAGCCGACACCGATCGAGCCGGACTGGCCGCTCGAGCTCGAGCCGCCGGCCGAGGCGATGGCGACGTTGATGCCGATCAGTTTGCCGTTGCCGTCCACGAGAGCGCCGCCGGAGTTGCCGGGGTTGATCGCGGCATCCGTCTGGATCACCGCGATCGAAATGGAGCTCTGCGGAGTGGCCTGCTGCCGCCCCTGACCGAAGTCGAACTGGAACGGCGAACCGTTGCCGTCGCCCTGCTGCGGGGTCTGGTCCTGCGTGTCGCCCTTCGGCGCCGCCGACGAGGCGATCTGGATGGATCGGTTGAGCGCGCTGACGATGCCGGTGGTCACCGTGTTCGACAGCCCCAGTGGCGCACCGACGGCGACCGTCGCGTCGCCGACGTTGAGCTTGGACGAATCGCCGAACTCGATCGGCGTCAGTCCCGATGCGTCGGTGAGCTTGATCACCGCGAGATCGTAGGTCGGATCGGTGCCGACGATGGTCGCCGCGTACACCTTGCCGTCGGATGCGGTGACCGACAACTTGGCATCGCCGGACTGACCGTCGAGGGTGACGACGTGCGTGTTCGTCACCACGTACCCGTCGGAGGTGAGCACGACGCCGGATCCGGTGCCGCCCGAGGAACCGGCCGTCGCCGAGATCGTGACCACGCTCGGGACGACCTTCGCGGCGATCGCCGTCGTCTGGTTGACCGACGCCGTGTTGTTCACCGTGACCGTGGACGGGGCTCCGTTGACCACCGTCTGCGACTGCGGCAGGAACGACGCCCCCGCCGCCGCGCCGCCGATGCCGGCCGCACCGCCGACGAGCGCCGCGGCGACCATGATGCCGACGATCTTTCCGGCGCCGAGCTTTGCGGACGGCGCGTGTTCGGGCCTCGTGGTCGCAGCCGGGTACGCGGCGGTGGGCTGCGCGCCGAAGGCGGAGGTGCCGAATGCCGCGCCGGAGTAGGACGGGGCCGGGTACGCGGTGTGGGGAGCCTGAGGGCTCGTCGCGTGAGCGGACGGCGCGGTCGGGGCCGTGTAGGGCGCCTGCGCGGCGTAACCGGCGTTGTGCTCCGGCGCGCCGACGGGCGCGGGAGGCGCCGTCGGGGCTGCTTCCGGTGAGCTCTGGGCCGCGTGCGTGGCCGACTGCTCGGGCAGCGGCGGACGCTCCGGCACGGTCTCGCCCTGCTGTGCGGCGTCGATGCCCTGCACGGCGTCATCCTGCGGTTCGCTGTTGGTGGGGGTGTTCTCGCTCATGTGTGCTTCCTTCTTCCCAAGACCTGACCAGGATGTCGCGCGATTCTGTGTGTTGCTTATGCCGGCACCTCGCCCAGCCTATGCATGTAGCCTGAGCGCGATGCGAGAGATTCCCGGCGCGTGGCGCCGTACGGCACAGGGGGCGGGATTGCTGTCGGCAGAAGGTGCCGCTGCGCCGACGATCTTCGCGGAGATGAGTGCTCTGGCCGCACAATCGGGGGCGATCAACCTCGGCCAGGGCTTTCCCGATGAGGACGGACCCGCCGCGGTGATCGATGCCGCCCGTGCAGCCATCGCGGACGGGCGCAACCAGTACGCGCCCGGTCGCGGTGTCCCGGCGCTGCTGCGGGCTATCGCGGCGCATCAGGAGCGCTTCTACGGGGTGAGTCTTGATCCCGACCGCGAGGTCGTGACGACCGCCGGAGCGACCGAGGCCCTGGCCGCGACACTCCTCGCCCTGATCGACTCGCCCGACGACGAGGTCGTCGTTTTCGAGCCCTACTACGACGCGTACGCCGCCGCCGTGGCGCTGGCCGGCGCGCGACTGGTCACCGTGCCACTGCACTGGCCCGACTTCCAGCCCGACCTCGACGATCTGGCGGCCGCCGTGACCGACCGCACACGGATCATCCTGGTGAACGATCCGCATAATCCGACCGGCGCCGTCTTCTCCGCCGATGTCCGGGCGGAGATCGTCCGACTCGCCGAGCGCCACGACGCTCTCATCGTGACGGACGAGGTGTACGAGCACCTCGTCTTCGACGGCGCCCATGTTCCGATCGCGACGTATCAGGCCGCCGCCGAACGCACCCTGTCGATCTCCTCCGCGGGCAAGACGTTCTCCACGACGGGATGGAAGATCGGGTGGATCACCGGTCCCGCCGATCTGATCGATGCCGTCCTGGCGGTCAAGCAGTTCCTCACCTACGTGTGTGCAACCCCGTTCCAGGACGCCATCGCCGTCGGGCTCGGGCTTCCCGACGCGGTGTTCGCCGGCATTGCGGCCACGCTGCGGGCAAAACGCGACCGACTCGCCGAAGGGCTGAACGCCGCCGGGTTCACGGTGTCGACGCCAGCCGGTTCGTACTTCACGGTGGCGGATGCCGCGGCGCTGATGGAACCGGGAATCGACGCGGCCCAGTTCTGCCGCGAGCTGCCGGCACGCGCGGGTGTCGTGGCCATTCCGCTCACGGCCTTCGTCGCTCCTGAACGCCGCCGCGACTACGCGACGCTGGTGCGCTTCGCCGCGTGCAAGCGGATGGAGGTCATCGCCGAGGCAAGCCGCCGTCTCGCGCTGATCAGCGCGGCGCGACCGTGAACCGGCGCAACTGCAGAGCCGGGTTGACGCGCCGGACACGGTCGATGGTGCCGGCATCCGCAAAACCGACGGCGACATCCGTCGCCGTTCCGATCCCGGCGATCTCGACGCCCTGAGGGTCCACGACCACCGATGCGCCCACGCCCAGCGGCGGCGGGTGATCGGCGCCGGCGACATACAGGGTGTTCTCAATGGCGCGCGCGTGCAGAAGCGTCCGCCAGTGCTGCTCCTTCAGCGGCCCCCTGACCCATTCCGCAGCCACCAGGATCACGTGGGCGCCCGCGTCGGCGAGCACGCGCCCCACCTCCGGAAAGCGCAGGTCGTAGCAGGTCATGAGCGCCATCGTCAGACCGCCCACGTCGAAGGTCTCGGGAGCGCTGACCGGTGCCGGTTCGACCCAATCGGACTCTCGCTGTCCGAATGCGTCGTAGAGGTGAAGCTTGCGCGAGACGGCCCGCACTCCCGCAGCGTCCACGGCAACCACCGTGTTTCGCACGCGGTCGGCCGCGCCGCGTTCGACGAGGCCTGCGACCACCACGACACCGCGATGTGCCGCGATCTCCGTCAGCCCTGCGACGAATGCTCCGTCCAGGTCCTCCGCGTTGGCAGCGAGCGTCGCATCGAACGGATCGACGAAGTAGCTCGCGTACTCGGGGAAGAGCACCACCGCGGCGCCACGAGCGGCGGCCACGCCGCTCAGCTCGTCGATGACGCGGAGGTTGTCGGCTTTGTCCGCCGTGGGCGCGAACTGGGCGACGGCGACACCCACGGCATCCGTTCTCATCGGTGGTGTCCTCTCGAAGGGCGGGCGGGCGTTCGTCCCATCCTCCCCGACCACCGCGTCGGGAGCAACGACCGGCCGTGCCCGCCCGTGTACTCCGGCACGCGAAACCCGTGTTAGGCTATTCCTTGTGCCGCGGGGTGGAGCAGCTCGGTAGCTCGCTGGGCTCATAACCCAGAGGTCGCAGGTTCAAATCCTGTCCCCGCAACCAATCGATCGGATGTGTCATCCGGTCAACGAAGAAGGCGTCCCGATCGGGACGCCTTCTTCGTTTGTGAGCCCGACGCGCGACTCAGTCGACCATCGCGTCGTCCATGTCGTCGAGGAAGCGCGCGACGACACGCAGCTCGTCGTCGGTGTAGGCGTTCATCACATCGCGCATCTTCACCATGCGCGCGCCCAGGTGATGAAAGAAGTCACTGCGGGCGCGGTCGGTGAGCACGACGATGCGAGCGCGTCGGTCGGCGGGGTGAGGCCGGCGCTCGATATGCCCGCGCTCGGCGAGGCGATCGAGAAGCTTCGTCGTCGAGGCCGTCGAGATCGCGAGGTGTCTCGCGATCTCATGGGGCGACACCCACTCACCCCGCTGCTCTCGCACGATCAGCATGCGCAGCGCCGCCAGATCGGATCCGTTCATGTCCATGTCGCTGCGCAGCACGCCGTGCATGCGGTCCATAGAATCGCTGAAGGAGCGCACGGCGACGAGCGCGTCGCGCACAAGCTGGTCGCGGTCGGTCGTCGGGATCCATCGGTCTGTCACGCTGGACACCCCCCTCACTCGAAAGGTAGTATCCCTTAAAATAGCTAGCTAAACTAGCAATAAGGAGAAGCTCGTGTCCCCGACAGAATACGTGGTCCTGCTCGACGACAACGGGGATGAGATCGGCACGGCGCCCAAGGCGAGCGTCCACGGCACCGATACCGCACTTCACCTCGCGTTCTCCTGCCACGTGTACAACTCGCGCGGCGAGACGCTGGTCACACGCCGGGCACTCGACAAGAAGACGTGGCCCGGAGTGTGGAGCAACTCCTTCTGTGGACACCCGCGACCGGCAGAACCGGTGATCGACGCGGTGCACCGCCGCGCGGAGCAGGAGCTCGGTGTCGCCCTGCGCGACGTGCAGATCGCCCTGCCGCTCTTCCGCTACCGCGCGGTCGATGCGAGCGGCATCGTCGAGCACGAGATCTGCCCGGTCTACACCGCACTCGTCGACGACGAACCGCGCCTGAACCCGCTCGAGGTCGCCGAGGCCCGTTGGGTCGATCCGTCCGATCTCGCCGTCTCGCTGCGGGCAACCCCCTGGGCTTTCAGCCCGTGGCTGGTGCTCCAGGCCGAGCAGCTCGGCGTCTTCGAAGAATCCAGCGTGCGGAGAGCGTCGTGATCACGCTCCTCGATGACGACGCGCGGCAGAGTATCGACGCCGCCATCGGCGGCGCGCTCAAGCGCCTCGAACGCCGGGCCGCGCCCCTCGGCGACGGCGCGCGGGCGCTGGCAGCCGCGACATCCGCGGCCGCCGCGGATGGCAAACGCCTGCGGCCGGCGCTCGTCGTCGCGGCGTACCGCGCGTTCGGCGGGTCGCCCGACGCCGCCGATGCGGCCGTCTGGGACGTCGCCGCCGCCCTCGAACTTCTGCACACCGCCTTCGTCGTGCACGACGACCTCATCGATCGCGATCTGGAGCGGCGCGGCATCCCGAACGTCGCGGGTCGCTTCCGCACTCGCGCGCAAGCCTTCGGAGCGTCGGGCGACCAGGCGGCGACCGTCGGCGACGCCGCGGCCGTGCTCGCCGGCGATCTCCTGCTGTTCGAGGCGAGCCGACTGGTCGCGTGCGCCTCCGTGGATGCTCCGACACGCGTCGCCCTGCTTCAGATCATCGACGACGCGATCCTCGTCTCGGCATCCGGCGAGCTCGCCGACGTCGAGCACGCTGCCCGCGCGGACTATCCCGAAACCGACGCGCTGCTCGGCGCCGCGCACGACAAGACGGCCGCCTACTCGTTCGAAGCACCACTGCTGGCCGGAGCGGTGATGGCCGGTGCGACCGATGCCGCCCGCGCGCAGCTCTCGCTCGCCGCGGCCGACCTCGGGCTCGCCTTCCAACTGGTCGACGACCTCATCGGGACGTTCGGCTCACGTCGTCAGGCCGGCCGCGACCCGGGGGCCGACCTTCGCGAAGCCAAGCGCACTCCTCTCATCGCGCTCGCGCGCGACACCGCTGCTTGGCCGCGGGTCAGCTCGGCTCTCGCCGTCGCGCATACGGGTCCGATCGCCGTGCGGCGCGCACAGCGCGAACTCGAGGCCAGCGGCGCACGCGACGACCTGGTCGCCCTCATTCACGATCGCCTCAGCCGAGCCCGCTCGCGGGCCGCGTCGCCGTCGCTGCCGCCTGCCGCCGTCGCGCTGCTGGCCGAAGTCGCGAACACGATCGAGGGGCGCATCCCGTGAGCGGTGGATCCCTGTACGACCGGTGCGCGCAGGACGCGGCCGCGACCGTGATCACGGCCTACTCGACGTCGTTCGCGCTGGCATGCCGCCTGCTCGGCCCGCGCGTGCGCACGCATGTGCGCAGCGTCTACGCACTCGTACGGGTCGCGGACGAGGTCGTCGACGGCGCGGCCGAGGCGACCGGCCTGCCGGCACCCACCCAGCGGCTGCTGCTGGACGAGCTCGAAGCCGAGACGCTGGCGGCGGTCGCGCGCGGCTTCAGCACCAACCTCATCGTTCACGCGTTCGCGCTGGCGGCGCGCGAATGCGGGATCGGCCATGATCTCATCCGCCCCTTCTTCGCCTCCATGCGCACCGACCTCACGCGCACGCAGCATGACGACGCCTCGCACGACGCCTACGTGTACGGGTCGGCGGAGGTGGTCGGTCTGATGTGCCTGCAGATCTTCGTCAACGCCGGTCGCAGCACGCCGCTGAGCCCCGACCCGACGCTGGTCGAGGGCGCCCGCCGCCTCGGCGCCGCCTTCCAGGACGTCAACTTCCTCCGCGACCGCGCGGACGACGAGAACCGACTGGGCCGTGACTACCTCGGCCTCCAGGACGGACACCGGGACCGGATCGCCGTCCTCGACCGCATCGACGCCGACCTGGATGCCGCGGCCCGGGCGATCGCCGACCTGCCCGTCGACTGCCGGCGCGCGGTGACGACCGCACACGGGCTGTTCGCCGAGCTGGCCCGCCGCCTGCGCGACGACGACGAGACCGTGCGCGTCTCGGTGCCCACTCCCGTCAAAGCAACCATCGCGGCTCGCGCCCTCGCCGGCCGCCCCCCGAAACGGAGCACCCCATGAGCCGCACGGCCCTGGTCATCGGCGGAGGCATATCCGGGCTCGCGACCGCCGCCCTGCTCGCGCGCGACGGCTGGAGGGTCGACCTCCACGAGGCCGCGGATGAGGTGGGCGGGCGCGCGGGCTCGTGGGAGAGCGATGGCTTCCGCTTCGACACCGGACCGAGCTGGTATCTCATGCCGGAGGTCTTCGATCACTTCTTCCGCCTGTGCGGCACGACGGCGGCCCAGCAGCTCGATCTCATCCCACTGACCCCCGCCTATCGTGTCTACCCCGAGCCCGACGGCGACGCATCCAGCACCCCGATCGATGTCGTGTCGGGTCGCGCTCAGGCGCGGGAGCTCTTCGAGAGCCGGGAGCCCGGGGCCGGAGCCCGCCTCGACGAGTACCTCGACTCGGCGCACGATGCGTACGAGCTTGCCGTGTCGCGATTCCTGTACGACACCTACGCCTCCACCAAGGGTCTGCGATCCCCGGCCGTCGCCGGCCAGCTCCCCCGCCTCGCCCCCCTGCTCACCCGCTCGCTCCACGATCACGTCGCACGCCGCTTCTCCGATCCCGTCCTTCGCCAGATCCTGGGCTATCCGGCCGTCTTCCTCGGGTCGTCACCCTTCGACGCACCGAGCCTGTACCACCTCATGAGCCACCTCGATCTGGACGAAGGGGTCCTCTACCCACAGGGCGGCTTCACGGAGGTCATCGCGGCCGTCGCCCGTGTCGCCGAGGCCCAGGGCGCCACGCTGCACACGTCGTCGCCGGTGGCGGAGATCCTCACTCAGGACGCGCGCGCGATCGGCATCCGCCTGGCCGACGGAACGGTGCACGAGGCCGACATCGTCGTCTCCTCGGCGGACCTGCACGCGACCGAGACGACGATGCTGCCCGCGTCGTTGCAGACCTACCCGCAACGGTGGTGGCGACGGCGCAATCCGGGCCCGGGCGCCCTCCTGCTGCTGCTCGGCGTCGAGGGCGAACTGCCGGAGCTGGCTCACCACACGCTGCTGTTCGCCCGCGACTGGCAGAAGAACTTCGGCGACGTGTTCGGCCGTGACACGCGGATCCCCGACCCCGCCTCGCTCTACGTGTGCCGCCCGTCGGCCACCGACCCGACGGTGGCACCGGTCGGCAGCGAGAACCTGTTCGTACTCGTTCCGATGCCCGCCGACCCGTCGCTCGGGCGCGGTGGGATCGGTGGAGAAGGAGCGCCCCTGATCGAGGAAGCCGCGGATCGCGTCATCGCCCAGATCGCCGCATGGACCGGCATCCCGGACCTCGCGGCCCGCATCCGCGTGCGACGCACGATCGCGCCGGCCGACTTCGAAGCCGATCTGGGGGCGTGGCGCGGCGGTGCTCTGGGGCTCGCGCACACTCTTGCTCAGAGCGCCGTCTTCCGACCTCGCAACGCATCGCGAAAGGTCGGCGGACTGTTCTACGCCGGCACGTCGGTGCTGCCGGGCATCGGCCTTCCGATGTGCCTGATCTCCGCCGAACTGGTGGTCAAACGGCTTCGCGGCGACGACGGCGCGGCCCGCCTGCCAGAACCGAGCGGTGTCGGGGCAGGACGGGGCGTCGGCCCCGGCCGAGACGACGCCTGAGATGCCCGGCGCCTATCTGCTCATCCTCCTGGTGTCGCTGGGAGGGATCATCGTGCTGGATGCGCGCTTGCGACTCGTGCTGTGGTCGGCGCCCGGGCACGTCGGTCCGACGAGGGGGCGCGCCATCGCCGCGGTCCTCGTCGGGACCGTGTTCTTTCTCGCCTGGGATGCCGTCGGCATCGCCACCGGTGTGTTCGTCAAGGGCGACAGCCCCTATCTTCTGGGGATCGACCTGGCCCCGCACCTTCCGATCGAAGAACCGGTCTTCCTCGCCTTCCTGTGCTATCTGGCGCTGGTCGTCCACGCTGCCGTGCTCCGGGTGCTGACCGCACGGGGCGGGCGGGTGCGGAAGGCGCTATGACGTACGCCCTGATCGTCGCGCCGTTCGCCGTCCTCGGGCTGCTCGCGTTCGCAGCGACGGCTCGCCGTCCGGCACTGCGCAGGCGGCTGGCGGCAAGCGTCGTGACGGCCGTGATCCTCGTCGTACTCACCGTGATCTTCGACAACGCGATGATCGCGGCGGGCCTGTTCACCTACCCCGACGCGCTCATCAGCGGCATCCGTGTGGGCCTGGCACCCATCGAGGACCTGTCCTACCCGATCGTGGCCGCCTTCGCCGTCCCGGCCATCGCTGAGCTTCTCCGCCCGCGTCGACGCGTCCCTCCCGCCCCGACCGACACCGAGACGGAGCCCGCACGATGACCGCGACCGCCACCGCACGCCAGCTCCTGGTCTCTTCCCGACCGGTCAGCTGGGTCAACACGGCCTACCCCTTTGCAGCGGCCATGCTCCTCACGACCGGCAGGGTCGACGCGCCCCTGATCATCGGAACCCTCTTCTTCCTGATCCCCTACAACCTGGCGATGTACGGGATCAACGATGTCTTCGACTACGAGTCAGACCTCCGCAATCCGCGCAAGGGCGGCGCTCACGGCGCCGTGCTGGAGCGCCGTCTGCACCGCACCACGCTGTGGGCAGCCGCACTGTCGTGCCTCCCGTTCGTGGTGTACCTCGTCGCGGTCGGTACGCCTGTCTCCTGGCTGGTGCTGGCGGTGAGCCTCTTCTTCGTCGTCTTCTACTCGGCGCCTCCCCTCCGCTTGAAGGAGCGTCCCCTCCCCGACTCCGTGACCAGCAGCATCCACTTCTTCTCCCCCGCGGTCTACGGTCTCGTGCTGGCAGGCGCGACGTGGACGTGGCAGCTGGAGGCGGTGATCGGCGCCTTCGCCCTCTGGGGGATCGCTTCGCACGCATTCGGGGCCGTGCAGGACGTCGTGGCGGATCGCCAGGCCGGCATCTCATCGATCGCCACGGTCTTCGGCGCCCGCGCCACCGTCCGTCTCGCGATCGCCGGCTACGCCGCCGCGGGCGTCATGATGCTCGGCGCCGCATGGCCGGGCCCGCTGGCAGCGGTGCTCGCGCTGCCCTACATCGTCACCGTGTGGCCGTACCGCAACGTTGCCGATGAGGATGCCGAGCGCGCCACACGCGGGTGGGATCGCTTCCTCTGGCTCAATCAGTTCACGGGCTTCGCGGTCACGCTGCTGCTGATCTGGTACGCGCTCGGCCGCTGACGACCCCGGCGCGCGCATCCTCACGCGACCACGCAGAAGGGCCGGAGGCATCACGCCCCCGGCCCTTCGCTCCTGCGTGCGAACTCAGCCCTGACCCTCCAGCTGGATCAGCTTCTGCAGCGCCGCCGTCAGCCGTGCGTCCGCTTCGCCGTACTTCGTCCAGTCGCCCTGCGTCAGGGCGCTCTGCCGATCCAGCATCGCCTGCTGCGCGTCCTTGAGCGCCGCCTGGAACTCGACGCTGGTCCCGGTGCCGCCGCCGGTCGCACCCGAGCCGGACCCCGAGCCGGCGGTCGCAGAGGGGCTCGGCGTCGCCGACGGGGTGACGTCGCCGTCCCCGGCGCTCGCGCCCGAGTCGCCACCGAACAGTTTGTCGAGCGCATCTTGGAGCGTGCTCTCGAAGGCGACCTGGTTACCGAAGGCCACGAGCACCTTCTGCAGCGTCGGAAGCTTCGTCGAGCCGGACGACTGCACGAACACCGGCTGGACGTAGAGCAGTCCCCCGCCGACCGGCAACGTCAAGAGGTTGCCGTTGATGACATCCGACTGTCCCTGTTTCAGAATGTTGATGAACGCAGACACGCTCGGATCGGCGTCGAACGTGTTCTGCACCTGTCCGGGTCCGGGCACCGGCGTCTCGGCGTTGATCTCCAGCATGCGCAGCTTGCCGTAGTTCGGACTCTTCACGCCCGCCGTGGCCCCGGCATCCGAGTCCACCGACAGGTACCCCATGAGCACGTTGCGGGTGTCGTCACCGCCCGGGATGAACGTCGTGAACATGGAGTAGCTCGCGGCATCCTGTCCCGGCATCTTCATCGTCAGGTAGTACGGCGGCTGCAGCACCGGGTTCTTCTGCGTCGGATCGTTGGGGGTCTTCCAAGCGTTGTCACGCTGGTAGAACGACCCTGCATCGTCCACGTGGTAGGTGCCGAGCATGGCGCGCTGCACCTTGAACAGGTCGGTCGGGTAGCGCACGTGGCTCATGAGGTCGGCGCTCATGTCCGACAGCGGCTTGACCGTCGACGGGTAGATCTTCTGCCACGCCTTCAGCAGCGGATCGGTGTCATCCCACGCGTACAGGGTCACCTTGCCGTCATACGCGTCGACGGTGGCCTTGACGGAGTTGCGAATGTAGTTGACGTCGTCGAGGGCCACGCGCGGCGTCGTGTTCGTCGTGTCGCTGATCGCGTCGCGCAGGCTCACGATCGACGAGTAGGGGTAGTTCGCGCTCAGCGTGTAACCGTCCACGATCCAGACGATGCGTCCGTCGACGACCGACGGGTACGGGTCGTTGTCGAGCTCGAGATACGGCGCGACCTTGTTGACGCGGTCGATCGGATCGCGGTCGTAGAGGATCTGCGAGTCCGCGTTGATGCCGTCGGAAAGCAGGATGTCGGTCGACTGGAACTTCAGCGAGTAGATCAGACGGTTGAAGGGGTTGCCGACGTTCGGCCCTCCGTTTCCTTCGAAGGTCGTCTTCGTCTGCGCCGCATCGCCCGTGCCGCGAGGGTAGTCCAGCTCGATGTCGGGGGTGCCCTCCGGAGCGCCCACGATCGAGTACGGCGGCGAGTTCTCGCCGAAGTAGATGCGCGGCTCGTACTTCTCGCTCGTGGTGAGTGCGCCGGTGGTCGGGATGCCGCGCTCGATGAAGACGGGATTGCCGTCGGCCGTGCGCTCATTGCCCTTGGCCGCCACCATCCCGTAGCCGTGCGTGTAGACCAGGGTCGAGTTGTACCACGACGCGGCCTGACCGAGCTGGGCCATGTTCAGCTCACGCACCGACACGACGGTGTCCTGGGACTTGCCGTCGATCTGATAGCGGTCGACATCGAGCGGGTTGGTGAACTGGTAGTACGCGCGGTACTGCTCGATCTGACGCACCGTGGGCGAGATGATGGCGGGGTCCATGATGCGGATCGACGCCGTCGTCTGGGCATCGGAGCGGAGCTGGCCGGGTGCGACGTTCGTGACCGCCTGGAAGTCGTTCTTGGTGAGGCCGTCGATGCCGTAGGCCTTCTTCGTGGCGTCGATGTTGCGCTGGTAGTACGGGCTCTCCAGCGTCTCCTGGTTCGGACGCACCTGCAGGTTGGTCACGACCCACGGGTACGCCACGCCGACGACCAGGGCAGAGACGACGAGCAGGCCCACACCGATCAGCGGGAACCGCCACCGCCCGATGATCGCGGTCACGAAGAAGAGGACGGCGACGATCGCGGCCGCGATGGCGATGATCGTCAGGCCGGGGATCACCGCATGGTCATCGACGTAGCTCGCGCCGGTGATGCGATCGCTCTGCTGAGTCAGTGTCTTGTAGCGGTCGAGCCAAATGCTCACACCCTGCACCAGCAGGTAGAGGCCCGCGAGCACCGCAAGCTGGATGCGCGCGGCCTTGGAGATGCGCAGCTCACGCTGCCCGACGCGCACCGATCCGTACAGATAGGCGACGAGTGCCGAGAGCAGCAGCGAGACGAGCAGCACGGCCGACGCGAACCCGAGCACGGAACTGAAGAACGGCAGCGAGAACAGGTAGAAGCCCGTGTCCATCTGGAACTGCGGATCGAGATCGCCGGTGTCGACGCGGTTGAACCACAGCCAGGCCGTCTCCCACTGCGCCGAGGCGGCGAAGCCCGCAAAGAAGCCGAAGAAGACCGGGATGCCCCACATCGCCAGGCGACGCAGCGGCTCCACGACCTCCTGGTAGTGATCGAGCTGAGAGGTCAGACGCGCGTAGACCGGGCGCAGACGGTAGGCGAGCTGGATCGCGATGAAGACGGGCACGGCCATCGCCAGGAAGCCGACGACGAACATGATCACGCGCGCCGTCCACTGCGTCCACAGGACGCTCGAGAACCCGAGCTGGTCGTACCAGAGCCAATCGGCGTAGAGGCTCGCGAAGACGAAGAAGCCCACCACGACGACCGCGATGACCGCGAGCGTGATGGCAATCGCGCGACGGACGGGGTTCGGCGTGGCCTGATTCGGCGCTGAGGTCGTGGTCACACCACCATCCTAGGTGGGGTGATTCTGGCGGGACGCCGACCAACCTTCCAGGATGCCGTGAGCTCAGCGGCAGGTCGGCAGCGCGTCGAGGTCGCCCTTGTCGCGGATCGTCGACAACACCTGCAGCGAGTCCTTGAGCGTGGCGACCGAGAAGACGCGAAGACCGGACGGAACGTGACCGACCACTTCGTCGCAGTTATCTCTGGGGGCGAGGAAGTACGTCGCTCCGGCGCCGACCGCGCCGTACATCTTCTGGCGGATGCCACCGATCGGCCCGACGGTGCCGGCGGCGTCGATCGTCCCGGTGCCGGCGACCTGCGCGCCGCCGTTGAGGTTCCCATCGCTGAGCGTGTCGATGATCCCCAGGGCGAACATCATGCCGGCGCTGGGCCCGCCGACGTTGTTGAGCTGGAGGGTGACGTCGATCGGGAAGTCGTAGTCGTGCATCGTCGAGATGCCGACGAGCCACGTGCTCTTGCCGTCGACGGTCGCCTGCTTGGGGGTCACCTCGACGTTCTCGCTCGCGCCGGAGCGCTCGATCGCGAGTCGCACGGGAGCGCCCGCACCGGCGTTGATGATGGTGCGCAGTTGATCGGTCTCGGTGATCGCCTGACCGTTCGCGCTGCGGATGACGTCACCCTTCTGCAGGATGCCTTGCGCTGCGGAGTCGTCGGTGAGTGCGTAAACCTCCACCATCGGCTTGACGTCGTAGCCGAGCTGCGTGAGAGCGGCAGCCGTCGCCTCCTTCTGCGAGTCGACCATCATCACCGCGCTCTCCTGGTTGCGCTGCTGCGTCGTCTGCCCCTGCGGGAAGACGTCGTCCAGCGGCAGCACCGCCTTCGCGGGGTCGAACCAGGCGAGGGCGAGCTCGAACCACGACGGGGTGCGTTCGCGATTGCCGACGACCTGCACCGTCAGCAGGTCCAGTGCACCGGAGGTGGGGAAGGTCGGCGCGCCTTTCACGGTGATCAGCGGCACATCGGCGCCCGAGGAGTCCGGGGCCGACCCCAGCGTGTTGAAGACGGGGCCCGGACGCTGAATGACGTAGGTGCTCGGCAGCAGTGTGAGCGTCAGCAACGCCACGAGGGCGACAGCGAGAGCCCAGACTCCGACGCGCAGGGGGCGGGACACCGGACGGCGGCGAGCGGGCACGACGGTCGTGCCCTCGTCGAACAGTGCCACAGCAGATCCTCCCGGCCGATCGTTCGCGATCGGCGTACACGGGACATCCTCCGTGGCGGGCCGAGGCGGCCGTGCGGGGAAGTCCAGCCATTAGCGTAGAACGCGACGGTATCCGCCTGCTGAAAGGCGCCTGATATGGCTGATGAGACTCCCGACCGCCCCGAAGACGACTTCCAAGAACTGCTGCGGAACCTGCTCGGTGGTGGAGGCGCAGGCCTTGACCCCGAACAGCTCGAGAGCCTCTCGCGCATGGGCGTGGATCCCGCCATGCTGCAGCAGATGATGGCGCAGATGCAGCACGCCTTCGCCACCGGCAGCGATGACGGCATCGACTGGAGCGCGGCGAAGACGCAGGCTCTGCACCTGGCGAACAAGGACGGGCTCGGTATCACGACGGGCGCTCGCCACGACTTCGATCAGGCCTTCGCCCTCGCAACCCTCTGGCTGAGCGAGGCCACGACGATCTCGGACCTTGCGGCCCCGGCGCAGGCGATGACCCGCGGACAGTGGGTCGAGACGACGCTTCCGGTCTGGCAGGAGCTCGCCGAGCCCGTCGCCGACTCGATCGCGGGGGCCCTGACGGCCGCGATCGACGAGCAGACCCCGGAGGAGATGCGACAGCTCGTCGCCGGAGCGGGCACGTTCATGCGACGCGTGGGCGGTTCGCTGTTCGCCGCTCAGCTCGGCGGCGTCATCGGACGCCTGTCGCAGGAGGTGGTGTCCGGCGGCGATGTCGGCATTCCCGTCATGCCCGACGGCGTCGCGGCGATCCTGCCGCAGAACTTCGCCGACTTCGGCCGTGACCTGGACGTGACCGACGACCAGCTCGCGCTGTATCTCGGAACCCGTGAGCTCGCGCACGCTCGCCTCTTCCGCCACGCCCGATGGCTGCGGCTGCACGTGATCACCCAGGTGACCGAGTTCGCCCGCGGCATCCACGTCGACACCACCGCCCTCGAAGACCTCGCGTCGCGCTTCGACCCGTCCTCACCGGAGGAGCTGCGCTCCGCCCTCGAGTCCGGGGCGCTGCTTCCTCAACGCACGCCCGCGCAGGATGCCGCGCTTGTTCGGCTCGAGAACCTCCTGGCGACCATCGAAGGCTGGGTGGATGTCGTGACCGCCGACGCGACCTCGCGCCTTCCCGCCGCGGCGAAGATCGCCGAGGCCGTGCGTCGCCGGCGAGCCGTAGGCGGTCCCGCCGAGCAGGCGATGGCCTCCCTCGTCGGGTTGGAGCTGCGCCCGCGACGACTGCGCGAAGCGGCGGCGATGTGGCGCGCCGTGACGGATGCCGTGGGCATCGAGGCCCGCGACCGACTCTGGGACTACCCCGACCTCATGCCGGGGGCGAGTGACATCGACGACCCGCAGGCGCTCGTGGCGCGTCTGGTGGCCCACGAGCGCGGCGAGGACCCCGAACGGGACGCCCTCGACGAGGCGCTGGACGCACTGCTGGCCGAAGCGGCCGAGGAGGCGGAGCACGCCACCGGCGAACCCGGCGCGCAAGCCTCCGACGACGACGGTCCGGAGGATCCGCGCCCGGTGTGATCCGACGAGGCCTCCTCCCCCTCACGGGTCTGGACACCCGCACGTGTCGCGGCTGTGGAAAGTCGCGGCACGGGGGCCCGTCTCGCCTCAGAATCGGGACATGCTCCGCTTGGCCGCTTCGTCCCCGCCGCTGTGGCGCACGCCCTCGAGTCTCCAGCTCGGCACGGATCCGGCGATCCGCGTCGACGGCGTGCTCCCTTGGCAGGAGCGCCTCCTCGACGCCCTTGCCGACGGCGTGGCCGATGCGGGACTGGGACCTCTGGCACGCAGCTTCGGGGCCACGGCCGCGGAGGCCGCGGAGTTCACGGGACGAATCGAGCAGGCCCTCATCCGAGAACCACCGACCCCGCGTGCCGTGCGGGTGGAGGTGCCCGAGTCGCTGACGAGCGCCGAGCGTGAAGCGCTGCTGGCAGGGTGGGACGCCGCAGGCCTGGCGCGCGTCTCGATCAGCACCTGGGCCGTCGACGCGCCGCAGCGCGGGGTGCCGGTGATCGTCGTCGCCGACCGGCTCATGTGCCCGCGCCGCGCCGCGCGGCTCATGCGCGCCGACGTCACCCACATCCCCATCGAGCTCGCCGGTGACCGCGTGCGCGTCGGACCCGTGGTCATCCCCGGTGCGACGGCGTGCACCGCGTGCGAGCACGCACGCCGCACCGCCGAGGACCCGCAGTGGCCGCTCATCGCCGCCCAGTTACTCGGTCGTGATCCGGTGCGCACGGATCCCGGTCTGCTGATCGAAGCCGGAGTCCTCACCGGCCGGCTCCTGCGCGACGCCCTGGACGCGCCCACGGAGCGCTCCGGGCAGGCACACACGAGCATGTCGGTCGGGCTCAGCCTCGCCCACGTCCGGCGGACGTGGCATGCGCACCGGCCGCACGCACAGTGCCTGTGCCGATCTCCTGAAGGAAGCGGGAGCGCTGACGTGAGCGCGATCCCGACCGTTGCGACCAGCTCATCGAGAGGGTACGCGCAGCCCGCGTGACGCCGACGTACGCGAGTCGTCGTTCCTCGTCGATCTCGTCGAAACCGGTGGCGTAGGAGATCGGCAGGAGTCCTTCCGCGAGGCCGAGGAGATGGACGTGATCCCATTCCAGGCCTTTGGCCGCATGCAGCGTGGCGAGTGTCACGGTGCGCAGAGTGGGCTCATGCTGACCACGTCCGCGCACCATCAGCTCGTCGGTGAATGCCCGCAAAGTGGTGCCCTCCGGCGCCTGCTCGGCCAGACGCAGGACGGCTGCGCGTGCCTCCCAGGCGTCACGCAGCGCTCCGCCGGCCGGAGGCGGATCATCGGTCAGGCCGACCGAGCGCAGCACGTCGCGCACCGCCGCGACCAGACCGTTCGGGGTGGGCGCGACGGAGGCGCCCCGCAGCAGCGAGACCGCCTGACGCACTTCGGGCAGATCGAAGAACCGCTTGCCGCCGAGAACGGTCGCGGCGATTCCGCGCGCGGCCAGGGCCGAGAGCACGGGCGCCGATTGCGCGTTGGCTCGATACAGCACGGCGATCTCGTTCGGCTCGATGCCCGACGCGAGCTGGGCGGCCACCGCCGTCGCCACGCCTTCGGCCTCCGCCTGATCGTCGTCATAGGTCGTGACCGAGGGGACCGGGCCCGCAGAACGATCCGACCGCAGCGCGAGGGCGCCCGGTCGGCCGCGCATGAGCGCGTTCGCGACCCCGAGAATCGCGGGGTCGGAGCGATAGTTGCGTTCGAGGCGCACCACGGTGGCCTCCTCGTAGCGGTCCGGGAATCCGAGCAGGTAGCGCGGGTCGGCCCCGGCGAACGAGTAGATGGTCTGGCTCGCGTCGCCGACGACGCAGATATCGCGCCGATCCCCGAGCCAGAGCTCCAGCAGGCGGTGCTGCACGGGCGAGACGTCTTGGAACTCATCGACCGTCAGATGGCGATACTGCTCATGCACCGCGGCTGCGACCCGCGGCTCCGATTCCAGCATCCCGGCGCACGCCAGCAGCACGTCTTCGAAGTCCAGTTGACGCCGCTCGTCCTTGACCTTCTCGTAGCGCCGCTGCAGATCCGCCAGCACCTGCGCATCCAGCGTGTTGCCGAGGCCCTCGGGGTGTGCAGCGGCATCCTGATCGATCGTTCGCATCGCGACCTTCCGCCACTCGATGCGGCTGGCGACGTCGCGCAGGGTGGTGCCGTCCAGACGGAGGCCGAGGCTGTCGGCGGCCTGCCCGAGCACACGCACCTTGTTGTCGATGATCGACGGTGCCGTATCGCGGGCGAGCTGCGGCCAGAAGAAGTTCAGTTGCGCCAGCGCGGTCGCGTGAAACGTGCGCGCCGCGACCCCTTCGACGCCGAGCGCCCGAAGACGCCCGCGCATCTCCCCCGCCGCCTTCGCCGTGAAGGTCACCGCCATCACCCGCGACGGTGAGTAGGCGCCGGTGTCGACCCCGTGGGCGATGCGGTGGGTGATCACGCGTGTCTTGCCGGTGCCGGCTCCCGCGAGCACGCAGACCGGTCCACGCAGCATCGCCGCCGCGACCCGCTGCTCGTCGTCGAGGCCCTCAAGCGCACGTCCGCTCACGCCGGGTCCCCCGCCCAGTCGGCGATCAGGCGGTGCGCGATGGACGTCGTGCCGGGAAGCAGGATATCGCCGTCGCCGCGCAGCGCCGCACGGATCTCCTCGCGCGAGATCCACCGCACGTCGACGATCTCCTCGCCGTCGGCGCGAGCCGCGGACATGTCCGCCGCCGTCGCATGGAAGCCGAGCATGAGTGACCGAGGGTAGGGCCAGGACTGAGACCCCCGGTACTGCAGCGCCTCGACGAGCACGCCGGCTTCCTCCTGCACCTCGCGGACGATCGCCGATTCCAGCGACTCCCCCGCCTCGACGAAGCCCGCGAACGTCGAGTAGAGATTGCGATCCGCCCACAGCGCGTTCTTGCCCAGCAGCAGCGACGAGCCGTCCGGAGAGATCACGGCGACGATGACGGCGGGGTCGGTGCGCGGAAAGTGCTCGCGCCCGCACACCGGACAGTGACGCGCCCACCCACCCGTGCGCTCCTCGGTGCGCGCACCGCAGCGGGAGCAGAAGGGCGCCTCGACCAGCCAACGCCCGAGGGCGACCGCCTCGACGAGCAGCCCGGCGTCCGTGGCCGACATCTCGCCGCCGATCGCGCGCAACGACCCCCACGCGTCGGCGGGATGCGCGGCCACGGGGATGTCCTCGTCGGCGCCGGATGCCGCGAGCAGCACTGCCGCTCCCTCGGCATCCCGCCCGAGGAACGCCCACGACACCCCCTCGCGGATGTGTCCGACGGGTACCGTCAGCAGAGCGCCGTCGCCGTCGAGCGGCGCGCGATCGCCGTGCACCGCGACAACCCGCGTCGGCGCCTCGCCCCGCAGACGCGCGAGCAGATCCGGTGCGCTGCGTTCGTCGGCGCAGCGGTCGATACCGCCGCGCGCAAGCGCGGGAGGACGCACGGGAACAGGCGGCTCAGCCGATGGCGACATCCGGGACCTTCCTCGACGGGCGTGGCGCACACGGGGACGGGGCGCGGCACACCTACCCTGGGGGCATGGCACGCTCACCTCTCACTCTAGCCGCGTCGGTCACGTCGGCCCTTCCCCGCGTCGCGGTGGTCGGTGTGGCGCCGCTGACCGAGGGCGTCTCCGGCCGCTACGACAGCGCCATCGCCACGCTCGACGACGGCCGGCGGGTCGTGGTGCGTGTGCCCGTCAACGACCAGGCGGAGCAGGATCTGCTGTCCGAGGCGCGTGCCCTGACGTCGCTGACCGCCGGCGTGCGGGGTGTGCTGCCGTTCGGCGCCCCCGATGTTCTGGGCCAGACGACGGTCGACGGTCGCAGCGCCCTCGTCCAGACGCTGCTGCCGGGCTATCGGGTCGATGCGGCCCACGTGCCCGCGGGGCGGGGCGTCGCCACCGCTCTGGCCGCCGCGATCGCGGCGGTCCACGATCTCCCGGTGACCGTGATCCGTGACGCGGGACTGCCCATGCGGACCTCCGCGCAGGTGCGCGACGACGCCGAGCGCCTCCTGGATCGGGCGGAAGCGACCGGGCTCCTGCCCTTCGGGCTGCTGCGACGCTGGAGCACCGCTATCGGATCCGATCCGCTGTGGCGCTTCGAGACGACCGTCGTTCTCGGCGGGGTCGCCCCGGCATCCTTCGTCTTCGAGGACGACGCCGAGGGCACACCCGCCGTCACCGGTCTTCTGAGCTGGGGCGCACTCGGCGTCGGCGATCCGGCGATCGACGTGCGCTGGACGGCGTCGGCCCCGGCTGCTCAAGCCGACGTGCTCGACGAGTACGCGCACCGTTCGCACCGTGCTCCCGACGCCCTCCTCGCCGAGCGCGCCCGGCTGCATGCCGAGCTGGAGTTCGCGAAGTGGCTGGTGCACGGTCACGAAGCCGGGCAGCAGGACGTCGTGCGCGACGCCGTGGCACTGTTGGAGTCGCTCGACGCCAACGTTCGCGACGAACCGGTACGGGCGCGCGACGATGTCACGCTCGATCAGGCGCTTGCGGCGACCCAGCGTGTCCCTGCCGGTGCGGGCGAGGCCGCCGACACCTCGATGCAGACCGACAGCTTCGACCCGGAGACCCTCGCCACCTTCCTCGCCGATGAGAACGCGACGGGGATGGTCGAGACGAGCCGCCTGGACACCGTCGCGATCGAGATGTCGGAGTGGGCGCAGCCGGCGCATCCGTCGACGACGCGGGTTCCGGTGCACACCTCCGACATCCCTGTTCACGATGGCTCCGCGCCCGCGGCCGGTCAGGGCGAGGCAGCCACGCAGGACGCCCCCGGCGAGCCCTCGGCCGACGACATCGACCGCGACACTGCCGCGCGCAACGCTCTGCGCCGCTGGACCGGCACGGCCTGACACCCGGCGCGCGCCGCCGCGACCTCAATCGCGCAGGATGAGGCCTTCCGCGACGTAGAAGAGCACCACATCGATCTGCTCGCGCGCAATGCCGTGCTTCGCGTGGTACGCCTCGCGATACAGGCGCAGCTGGATCATCCGCTCATCCCGCTCGGCGGCGGTGCGCGGCGCACGGCCCGTCTTCCAGTCGACGATCTCGATGCGCTCGCCGCGCCGGTAGACGGCGTCGAGCTTGCAGATCACGACGTGCGGTCGACCGTCTCCGAGAGCGTCCTCGATCGTGACGTCGATCTCCGTCTCCACTTCCAACGGCCGCAACGATGCCCACTCGGAGGCCAGAAAACGCTCCTGCAGCTCGGCGAGCTCTGTCGATGCCGGACCGCCGTCGGAGACGGCCGCGGTATCGGATGCGTCCTCATCCCACAGCGCGTCATCGAGCGAGGTGCCGGCGCCCACGACACCCGAGCGCTGCTCGACCCACGAGTGGAAAGCAGTCCCGAGCCGCGACTGGCGATAGGGACGCTCGGGCAGCGGACGGCGCAGGGCCGGCGCGTCGCCGAGGAAGTCCTTGAAGCGGGATGCCGGGATGCGCACCGGCGCCGC
Source organism: Microbacterium sp. 69-7 (assembly GCF_001897985.1). Classification (NCBI taxonomy): domain Bacteria; kingdom Bacillati; phylum Actinomycetota; class Actinomycetes; order Micrococcales; family Microbacteriaceae; genus Microbacterium; species Microbacterium sp. 69-7. Next base: position 39,964 of record NZ_MKRU01000083.1, read on the forward strand.
CGGTCGCGCCTTGCGTTCCCGCTCGGCACGCTCGGCGAGCAGGAGGGCGAGTTCAGCCGTGGGCTCGGCCTGCGCAGCTTGTCGTACCTCCTCGGCTGCGGCGGCGACGGTGCCGCGCCGGGCCCCGAGGGGATCGAGCGGCCACTGCAGGAGGCGGCGGCGACCCTCGAAGGGGTTGTCGCCCGGGTCGACGTCGGGCACGATCGTCCGGCCCAGAGCAGCGGCCATCTCCTCCAGGAAGGCGCTCGGGCGACGCGGCGACTTCGTCCCCGACCAGTGCGAAGCGCTCAGAAACAGGTGATCCCGCGCACGGGTCACGGCGACGTACGCGAGCCGACGCTCCTCCTCCCGCTGGCGCGCGCGCCCGGCCGCGACGAAGTCGTCCAGCGCACGGGAGAGGTCCTGCTGCGTCGGGGACTGGTCAGCACCCCAGCGAAAGGCGGGGAGCCAGTCGGCATCGCCGCGGAACTCGTACGGAAGAACGCCGAACCCGAGCCATCCGCGTGTGTCTTTGGGCCGGGTCGGCAGCTCATCCTCGACCAGTCGGACGACGGCCACGGCATCCCATTCGAGGCCCTTCGATCCATGGATCGTGAGCAACTGCACGACATCGTCCTCCGGCGGCTCGGTGCGCGGCGCGAACTCATCGAGACGCTCGGCATGGTCGAGCCAGGCGAGAAGGCTGGGCAGCGACCCGCGCTCGTCGGTCGCCAGAAAGCCGTGCAACTCGTCGACGAAGGCGCGCAACTGGTCACCGGCCACCCGCGCCGGACCGCGTGCCTCGTTCGCGGCCAGCTCGATATCCAGCCGGAGTTCGAGCTCGATCATCCGCACGAGCTCGGGAATCGGCAGTGTCGCGTGCCGACGCAGACTGGCGAAGACGGCCGCCGCCTCGCGGAGGCGTTCTCGTGCCGCCGCGGTGAAGTCGCTCAGCCAGCCGTGGTCGGCGCCGTGACGGAGGAAGAAGTCGAGAGCGTCGACGAGCGAGCCCTGATCATCCCCCGCCGACGTCCGCATCCGCGCGACGATGTCGGGATGCAGCGGCTGGAGGGCGCCGTCGTGACGGCTGATCCGCCGGGACAGCTCACTCAACGCCCGCAGATCTGCCACGCCGATCCCCCAGCGCGGACCGGCGAGCAACCTGATCAGCGACGACCCCGCACGCGGGTCGCTGATGACCCGGAGCGTCGCGACGACATCGACCACCTCCGGCGTGGACAACAGCCCGCCGAGGCCGAGGATACGATGCGGGATGCCGCGCCGGCCCAGGGCATCGGCGAAATGCACCATGTGCTTCTTGCTGCGAAAGAGCACGGCCCCCGTCGTCGCGGCGCCCGCTCGCGCGCGCTCATGCCGTACGCGCGCGAACCAGTCCGCCACCGCATCGGCCTCCGCGTCGATGTCGGTGTCGATGTGGATCTCCACCTCGCCCGAGCCCGCACCCGGACGCGGCCGCAGGCCTTCGACGGCGACCGGAACGCTCTCGGCGAGGGGCGCCAGCACGGCGTCGGCCGCACGCAACACGTCGACACTGTTGCGCCAGCTCGTCATCAAAGCGAAGGTCTCGGCCGCACCGGTGGTGCTGAATGCCGTCGCGAAGTCGCCGAGGTTGCCGGCGCTGGCCCCTCGCCAGCCGTAGATGGACTGATGGGGGTCGCCGACCGCCATCACCGCCGCGTCGCGGAAGGCGGAGGCGAGCAGCTGGGTCTGCACGACGGACGTGTCCTGGTATTCGTCCAGCAGCACGACGCGATAACGGTCCCTCAGCTCCTCGCCGACCGCCGGGTGCGCATCGATGATGTCGCAGGCTCCGGCCACCTGGTCGGAGAAGTCGATCACGCCGTGGCGGAGCTTTCGCCGGGCGTACTCCCGCGCCAGGTCGGCGAGGAGGTCGAGTGCGCCCACGGCGACGTGCGCTTTCGCGATATCGGCGTACACGGTGACGCGGGCCGACGTCGAGGGGCGTTCCAGGACGTCTGAGAAGCGCGCCGGGAAGCGCGCCAGCTCGTCGAGGTCGACCCGGTTGTCGGCGGCGTCGCGGGCGATCCGCAGTGCGGCGTCGATGATCGAGCGCAGCGCCTCCTCGCGCACCTCCAGCCGCGGATCGTCGGACTCGAGCACGACGCGCCGCATCAGCAGCCAGGCTGCGGACTCGCTGAGAACCGCGGCCTCAGCGTCACGGCCGAGTCTCACGGCGTGCTCACGCACGATGCTGTCGGCGAAGCTGTTGTACGTGGAGACGGTCGGCCGCTCCAGCAGTGCGTCCGCCGACAGGTCGTCCGCGACCGCGGCGGCGCCAGTGACGGCGACGAGCTGATCGAGGACGGCGAACCGGGACGGTGACGGCGCACCGCTGCGCTCGATCTCGCCGAGGACGTCGAGATGCCCCCGCGCATGGAGCGTCTCGAGGTGGGGAACAAGCCCACGGCGTTCGAACTCCGCGAGCCGCTGCAGTCGTCGATGCACGCGCTCGGCCAGCTCGCCCGCGGCCTTGCGGGTGAACGTCAGACCGAGCACCGCATCACGCGGAACGAGGCCGTTCGCCACGAGCCAGACGACCCGCCCCGCCATGGTCTCGGTCTTGCCGCTGCCGGCGCCGGCGACGACGAGCGCGGGCGAGAGGGGCGCGGCGATCACGCGCGCCTGTTCATCGGTGGGCGGGAACTGGCCGAGTGCGGCCGCGAGTGCGGCGGGCGAGACGATGCTCATGAGGCGCTCACCGCGTTGATCGTGTGGATCCGACAGAGGCCGTAGGAGTGATCGTCACGACAGTGCTCCTCATACGGCGCCGAGAACTCCGCGCCGCTCATGACGGTCGCCGCCTCACGCACCCGCGCGAGGAACGCGTCGCGGGCGGCATCATCCAGCGGCGGCTGGCGGGGTTCCACGTAGTCCTTCGTGGCCGCCGACGGGCGCAAGACGAGCAGCTTCGCGCCGCCGGGGGTGAGACCGGCAGCCTCGGGGATGGCGCCCTCATCGAGCGCGAGCTGATACGCGGCGAGCTGCGGATTGTCGACCACCTTCGCGTCGGTCTGCGGTTCGCGCTTACCCGTCTTCAAGTCGACGATCACCACCTCCCCCGAGGCGGTGCGCTCCACGCGATCGATGTACCCGCTGACGATGGCGCCGTGGCTGCCGACCGGATCGAGGGCGACCGGAACCTCGAAATGCGGCTCCGAACCGATGACGCTTCCGCCCGCGGACTCGAACCGCCGCAGATACACCGACAGTCGTCGGACGAGTTCGCGTGCCCGTGCGCGCTCCGCACGCTCCCGCCAGGCGGACTCGAACTCCAGTTCGCTCCAGCGCGCGTCCACGATCGCCCACAGCGCATCTTCGTCGGAACTCTCCGCACGTTCCATCGCCGCATGCACCAGCGTGCCGAGGCCCGCCACAGCTCCCCCGTCATCGGCCCCCAGGTCGGCGAGCAGCCAGTTGAGCTGGCACTCCTCCACGCTCTGGAGCCGCGACGGCGAGACGCGCACGTCCTCCCGCGTGAGATCGCGCAGCGGTGCCGTGGATGTCACGGGCGCGATGCCGTACCACTCTTCGGGGGCGGCGCCCGGGACGCCGGCCGCAGCGAGCAGCCGCAACTGCTCGGCGGCGGCGCGCTGCGCGGACGGGTCGGCTCGACGCTCCGAAAGCGTGCGCCGGTGCTGCGCCACGAGTCCTCGCAGGGTCAGGGGATGCGCGGCGGAGCGCGCCGCCGGCTGAGCCGGCGGAAGAAGCTCGAAGAGCGGACTCGGCCCCGTATCGTCATCGTCGACCGCGGTCACGACGAGTCGTCGGCGCGCACGGGAGCAGGCGCGGGCGAACAGCCGCAACTCGTCGTGCAGCACGCCGCGTCGCCGATCGAGTGTCTCGGTGGCATCGGGCGCTGCGCCGGCGGCGAGTGCTGCCAGCCGCCAGGTCTGCAACAGGCTCCCCCGCGCGCGGAGGTTCGGCCAGACGCCCTCCTGGACGCCGGCGACCACGACGGTGTCGTACTCGGCGCCGACGGCGCCGGCCGGGGTGAGAATGTCGACGGCATCCGCGGTCGAATCGTCGGCCAGCCGGTCCTCGGCGACGTCGGAATCGAGGATGCCGCGCAGAAACGCCCCGGGTGAGGTGCCGTCCGCTCTCTCACCGTGACGTTTGGCGGCCTGGAAGAGGGCCACAAGCGCATCCAGCTCGCGGCCGGATTGCGCGGCGAGCGGACCGGAGCCCTCCGCGGCGGCGACCCATGCCCGCTCAACGCCCAGACCTTGCCACGCGCTCCACAGAATCTCGTGCGCGGTGGGCGCCTCGGCGCCACCGGCATGAACGAGGTCCCATTGGGCGTGAACGTCGGCGAGGGTGCGCGCGATCCGTTCGGCGCGGCGTCCCTCTCGCGTGTCGAGCAGCGCGAACGCGACGGGATGCCCCAGTGCGGACACGAGCAGATCGGCGCTGGAGGTGACCGGCTCGTCGGGGGCCCGCTCGCCCACCGACGGGTCACCGGCCAGCGCCGACAGCCGCAGGGCGGCGCGCAGTCGCCGGATCTCGACCGGATCCATCCCTCCGGCGCGGAGGGCGTCGACGGCGTCCTCGAGAGTCCAGGCGGTGGGCTCGAGCTCGGCCAGCAGCGCGACGCGCAGCAGATCCGCCACTGCCCGGGCCTGAGCCAGAGGTCGCTGCCCGCGGGTGCGCGTGGGCACCTCGCGGGCGGCGAGCTCGGCTTCGAGTGCCGCAACCTGTCGACTGTCGTGGGCGATGACGGCGCACGCCGACCAGGGCACCGCGTCGTGGACGTGGCGCTCTCGGAGCAGGCGCGCGATGACGTCGTGCTCTTCCGACGCGGAGCGAGCCGTGACGGCGCGGACGCTGCCGTCTCCACCGTCCTCCGGAGCATCACCGGAGGCGAGAGGGCGCAGGCGGTGCGCGACGACCCCGGCGGCACCGATCCGGGCCGTGACCGCGGCGATCAGACGTCGCTGGGCCTCGGAGCCGCGGTGCATGTGGTCGAGGACGTACACGGGCCCGGCGGCTGCCAGGCGCGAGAAGTTCTCCGGGCTGGCGCCGCGGAAGCTTCCCGAACCGACATCCGGATCACCGAAGGCGAGCACCGCCACGCCCCGCGCGCGGCAGGCCTCCAGCAGTTCCACACCGCCGAGAGTCAGCTCCTGGGCGTCGTCCACGACGATCGCCCGCAGTCGCTCCAACGCGGCGAGCCCCGGCGCGCCGGCCGGAAGCGTGCGGACGAGGCCCAGCGCCTCACGGACGAGGCCCGCGGCGTCGCGATGGGCTCCGCGCATGCGGTCGCGCGCATACAGGTACTCCCGCGAGAAGGATGCCGCCGCCGCCCACTCCGCGACGCCGTGCCGCGCCGCAAGATCCGCCAGGTGATCGGCGGAGACTCCGAGCTGCGCGCACTCGGCGAGCAGAGCGCGCAACTCGCCGCGGAACGTGCGCGTGGAGCGCACGGCCGCCGGCAGCGAGAGCGGCCACCGCACGATCCCGTCGATCTCATCCTCGGCGTCTCCGGCCAGCAGATCGGCGATCACCTGGTCCTCGTCCGGACCGGTCAGCAACTGGGGCACCGGCTCGCCACGATGGACGGCCTCGGCGCGGACGATCTGGTAGCCGAACGCCACGATCGAGCGCGCCAACGCGCCGGGTGTGGCGACGCCGACGGCGAGGGCGAGGCGGTCTCGCAGCGCAGTCGCGGAGGCGCGCGATGGCGTCAGCACGAGCACCTCGTCCGGCTGCAGGATGCCGTGCGCTTCGTCCGCCGACGGCCGAACGAGCGCGCCGACCCGTGCGATCGCGGTCGTGGTCTTGCCCGATCCTGGCGCGCCGACCACGACGCCCGACGCGTCGGCGGGAAGGTCGATGACGGCACGCTGAGCGGCATCCCACGTCACACGATCCATGCCTCTCACGCTAGCCGGAGGCGCCGACACGAGCGTTCGCGCACAGCGAGCGGCGCAGCGCCTCCGGCGCGATCCCGCTCCCGATCCGGTGTCGTAGAGTCGAGGTGCGGCCGGCTTACCGGTCCGCTCCGCACGCCGACGGCGGCGGGGTCATGAACAGAAGTGAGGCAGTCACCGTGGAGATCCGCATCGGCATCGCGAACACCGCTCGAGAGCTCAGCTTCGAGTCGGCCCAGTCGGCGGATGCCGTGACGAGCACGATCCAGAAGGCTCTCGAGGCCTCGGAGTCCTTCGTCACCTTCACCGACGTCAAGGGCAACACCTACATCGTCCCGACGACCGGCATCACGTTCATCGAGGTCGGCACGGAGGAGTCCCGCCGCGTCGGCTTCGTCGCCTGAGCGCCGGAGGACGACCGTGGACATCCTCCTCGCCTTCATCTTCGGCGGCGCCTACGGCGCAGTGATGCACTATCTGATGCCCGGACGCACCGCGCGCGGTAGCGCCGTGGCACCGGTGCTCGGTGCTGTCCTGGGTGGCCTGGTCTGGATGACCCTCACCTGGGCCGGTCAGACGACACTCGACCCGTGGCTGTGGATCCTCTCGATCGCCGTCCCCGCGATCGCCGTACCCGCGGTTCTGGCCGTCCTCACGCGCGCGCGTGCGAACCACGATGCGCGAGAGCGGCTACGACTGAAGATCTCCTGAGCTCGCTGCTGCGCCGCGCGCGGCTGACCGTCAGGCGTCCAGGCCCATCGCCGACATGCGGCGTGAATGGGCGCCGAGCAGGTCGGTGAACACCGGCTCGACCTTGCGCTCCTCCGCGGCATCCAGGGTCTGAGGACGAAGGGCGGCGCGCGCGATGAGGAGCGTGTCGCCCACGAGGCGACGACCCCACAGCGCGAGCAGCGACTTCCACTGCTCGTCGGCGGCGATCGCGTCGGTGATGATGTCGACGAGGGCTTGCCGGTCGTCGTCGCCGCGCAGGATGTCCGCGACCCGGCGCCCGGTCACGCCGTAGCTGGAAGACAGCGCGAGGTAGAAGTCGTCGAGCATGCCCGCCGTGATGTGCACCGAGAGCATCGTCTCGAGCGAGCGTGCACCGTGCGTCGACCGACGAAACGCGTCGAGGGGCTCACGGAAGGGCAGCATGAGGTCGAGGGGATCGTCGCCGCGTTCGCGGATCAGCGCGAGGATCGCGCGGTGCTTGTGCAGCGCCGCCCCGGCCGCCACCGAGATCGACTCCTTCTGCGTCAGCTCGGGGGTCGGTGCGATCAGCTCGCTGAGCGTCTCGAAGTAGCCGAGCTGCAGGTACGCAGCTTGCCCGAGGAAGGTGTCGATGTCGGGAGCCAGCTCTTCGAAGTCGACGCGCCGAACGTCGCCGAAGTCGCCGCGAGAGCGCACGCGCAGCGTACGTGCGACGGTGCGATCGCGCTGCCAGGGCCAGGTCACCACGCCCCCAGCCTAGATGCGACCCGCCGCTTCCGAGGTAGTCACGACACCCTCCGGTAGGCTGGTCAGGTCTCGGCGATGGATCGAGACCCCCGCGCCTGCGGATGAGTAGAAGGCGTGGACTTCCTCACCGGCGGCTTCTCACCGCCAGACAGGCACGTACTGTGACGACATTCGCTGAACTCGGAATCGATCCCGACATCGTGGAGGCCCTCGCCTCCAAGGGCATCGTGGACGCCTTCCCCATTCAGGAGCAGACGATTCCTCTGGGGCTGCCCGGCCAGGACATCATCGGTCAGGCCAAGACGGGCACGGGCAAGACCTTCGGTTTCGGCATTCCCGTGGTCCAGCGTCTCGGCCTCGACCCAGCACCCGGGGTGAAGGCGCTCATCGTCGTGCCCACCCGTGAGCTGGCCGTCCAGGTCTACGAAGACATGGACATGCTCACCCAGAACCGCTCGACGAGCGTGGTCGCCATCTACGGCGGCAAGGCGTACGAAGGTCAGATCGACCAGCTGAAGGCCGGCGCGCAGATCGTCGTCGGCACCCCCGGTCGCCTCATCGACCTCAACAACCAGCGCCTGCTCGATCTGAGCGGCGCGGTGGAGGTCGTGCTCGATGAGGCCGACAAGATGCTCGATCTCGGCTTCCTCGCCGACATCGAGAAGATCTTCCAGAAGGTCGCGCCGGTGCGTCACACCCAGCTGTTCTCCGCGACGATGCCCGGCCCGATCGTCGCTCTCGCGCGCCGGTTCATGAGCAACCCGATCCACATCCGGGCGACCGATCCCGACGAGGGTCTGACGCAGGCCAACATCAAGCACCTCGTCTACCGGGCGCATTCGCTCGACAAGGATGAGGTGATCGCCCGCATCCTGCAGGCAGAGGGTCGCGGCAAGACGGTCGTCTTCACCCGCACCAAGCGCGCCGCTCAGAAGCTGGTGGACGAGCTGAACGACCGCGGGTTCAACGCGGGCGCGGTGCACGGCGACATGAGCCAGGAGGCGCGCGAGCGGTCGATGGCCGCGTTCAAGGCCGGCAAGAAGGACGTGCTCATCGCGACGGACGTCGCGGCGCGCGGAATCGACGTCGACGATGTGACCCACGTCATCAACCACACGATCCCGGACGACGAGAAGACCTACCTGCACCGCGCCGGGCGCACCGGCCGTGCCGGCAAGACGGGTATCGCCGTCACGTTCGTCGACTGGGACGACCTGCACAAGTGGGCGCTCATCAACCGCGCCCTCGAGTTCGGGCAGCCCGAACCCGTCGAGACGTACTCCTCCAGCCCGCACCTGTTCACCGACCTGGACATCCCGGCGGGCACCAAGGGCCGTATCGCCAAGGCACCCAAGACGGAGTCGGTGCGCACGCAGCGCCCGGCACCCGAGCGGGCGGTGGATGCCGCGGCCGACGGGACCGGTGAGGCCGGCACGCGTCGTCGCCGTCGCCGTCGCTCCGGATCGTCAGCGGTCGGATCGCCGTTCGCCGAGGGTGCATCGGCGGGCGCGGATGCCGCCGCATCCACGTCCGATGACGCTTCCCGCTCCGCCGACGGCGCCGGTACGCACGACGGCACCGGCAGCGAGCACCACGACGGCAAGCCCGCCCCCGCGCGTCGCCGTCGGCGCCGCCGCGGCGCGGCTGGCGGCGCGCCGGCCGCTCCCCCCGTCGCCGGCGCCTGACCCCACGGCCCGCGGTGGCCACCGCGCCGGACGCTCACGCCGCACGAACTCCGCAGAATCGCACGTCCTCCGCATCCACATCGGCGACCCGATGCGGAGTTCGTCACCATCTGCGGAGTTCGCGCGTCCCGGCCCGGCGCCGCCACCACAGCCGCTCGAGCGGAGTGGAGTGCTGCATCGCGTCGTCAGGCGAAGACGGGCGCGCTGCCCGTCGCCCTCTCGATGATGCGCTGCACCATCTCGTCGGCGGTCGTGAACTCGCCCGGCTGGTTCGGCTTTCCCAACCCGTGATAGTCGCTGGAGCCGGTCACGATGAGATCCCGCTCCGCCGCGAGCGTGCGCAGCGCCCCGAGAGCCGGCTCGCGATTTTCCCGATGACCGAGTTCGAATCCCGCGAGCCCGGCGTCGAGCATGCGACCCAGCAGCTGGGCGGGGAGCAGCCCGCCGCGGCCGGCCGGATGAGCGATGATCGGCACACCTCCGGCATCCACGACAGCGGACACCGCGGTCACCGGATCCGGCGCATACAGGTCGACGTAGTAGTCGCTGCCGGGGTGCAGGATGCCGGCGAAGGCCTCCCCCCGATCGCGGACGTAGCCGCGCGCGATGAGCGCGTCGGCCAGGTGCGGCCGCCCCACGGTCGCCCCGACCGTCGTCTGCGCGAGGATGTCGTCCCAGGTGAGGTCGTAGTCACGACCGATCCGCTCGGCCATCGTCTGGGCGCGCGTCAGACGCGAGTGGCGGATCCGGTCGGTCAGCGCACGCAACCCCGCATGCTCCGGTTCGAACAGGTAGGCGAGCACGTGGATGCTGCGCCACTCGTGACGAGCCGACAGCTCCATGCCCGGAATCAACGTCATGCCCAGCGAGGCGGCCGCCTCCGCGGCCTCCGACCAGCCCGACGTGGTGTCGTGGTCGGTCAGGGCGGCGGTGTGCAGACCCACCGCATGCGCGGCGGCCATCACCCGCGCCGGAGGCTCAGTACCGTCCGAATGGTCGGAGTGCAGGTGCAGGTCGCTGGGCCCGCGAAACCGCGGCATCCGCTCCTGAACCGACGACACAACCATCCCCCGAGCGTACCGCCGGCTCGTGCGGGGCTCCCGCCTGCGGCATTCGCGGTCCGGGAACTCCCAGGAGCGTTGGCGTAGAGTCCCCCACGTGCTGCGCCTGCTCGGAATCCTCGTGACGGTGGCCGCCGCGATCGCCACCGCGGTCGTCACGTGGCCCCAGTTCTTCCGCCTCGAGCAGACCTTCCCGTTCGCACAGATCGTCTCCCTGCGCCCCGTCGTCGTCGTGGTTCTCGCTGTCGTGTTCGTGCTCGGTCTGCTGCTCGCCTTCGTGCGCCCGCTCCGGGCGTTCGCGGGCGCGATCGCGGTCATCGCCCTGCTCGGTGCCCTCGCGAACGGCGGCGTCCTCCTCGTGCGCGGGGTGGGGACCGGAAGCCTGCCGCCGGCGACGGATTCCAGCATCCGTGTGATGACCTGGAACACCGCCGGCGCCGCCACCGATGCCGACCTCATCGCCCGAACCGCTGTGGCGATGAAGGCCGACGTCGTCGCCCTACCGGAGACGACCATCGAGACTGGTGAAGCCGTGGCGATCGCGATGCGCGAGATGGGCGCACCGATGTGGGCGCATCACGAGAACTACGGTGAGCGTCCTGGATATCCGGACTGGGCCGCGAACTCGACGACCCTGCTCATCTCCCCCACCCTCGGCGACTACGCCGTCGTGGCGTCCACCTCCGACGGCGCGACCAACACCTCGGCCGTCCCCAGCGTCGTCGCGATGCCCATCGACGGCAGCGGACCCACGATCGTCGCCGTCCACGCGGTCGCGCCGCGTCAGGACCGCATGTCGGACTGGCGCAGCGACCTGACCTGGATCGCCAATCAGTGCGCGAGCGATGACGTGATCATGGCAGGAGACTTCAACGCCACGGTCGACAACATGGCCCGTTTCGGCGTCGACGGCGGCGACCTGGGCCGATGCACGGATGCCGCGGCACGCACCGGTTCCGGCGCGGTGGGAACGTGGTCCACGTCGCTGCCCCCACTGATCGGCACCCCGATCGATCACATCATGGCGACGGCGAACTGGAAGCCGACCGGATCGGTCGTGCTCGGCTCGCTGGATGGGAGTGGCAGCGACCACCGTCCGCTCGTCGTGCAGTACGAGGCCGAAGGGTAGACCCCGGGGCCGCCGGCCGCCCTCCGACGAAGGGAGGAGGTGCGAGACTTGTCCCATGAGCACGAGCGAGAGCGACACGATCGCCACGACCGACACCGCCGGCGCACCCGTTGAGAACGCCAACCGCAAGCAGCCGTTCCCGCGCGGCTTCCTCGACGCCATCTCGACCGGCTGGGCCGAACGGCCCGAACTCACACCCTCGCCGCGACCGCAGGTCCCGTACACGGCGGCGCGGCGTGCGGCCGTCTCGGCAGCCTTCCCCGGGCAGCGCCTCGTGCTGCCGGCAGGAACATACAAGCAGCGATCCAACGACACCGACTACCCGTTCCGCGCGCACTCGGCGTTCGCCCACCTCACCGGCTGGGCGAGCGACAGCGTGCCCGACTCGGTCCTCGTCTTCGATCCGCGTGAGAGCGGCGACGGCCACGACGTGACGCTCTACCTGCGCGAGCGCGCCGACCGGACCACGGCCGAGTTCTACAGCGACGCGACCATCGGCGAGTTCTGGATCGGGCCGCGCCCCGCCCTGGCGGGCGTCGCCGGCGAGCTGGGACTGACCACCGCCCCGCTCGAAGACTTCGCGGCGACAGAGAGTGACCTCGTTCTGGACGAGGACCCGGAACTGACGCGCGTCGTCTCCGAGCTGCGGCTCGTCAAGGACGACTACGAGATCGCCCAGCTGCGCCTCGCCGTCGAGGTCACCGCTCGCGGCTTCGACGACATCGTCGCCGATCTCCCGCGGATCATCCAGACCCCGCGCGGCGAGCGTGCGGTGGAGGGCATCTTCCACCATCGCGCCCGTATCGAGGGCAACGGCGAGGGGTACGACACGATCGCGGCATCCGGTCCGCACGCCTGCTACCTGCACTGGACGCGCAACGACGGCGCCGTCCTTCCTGGCGACCTCATTCTCATCGACGCCGGCGCCGAGGTCGACAGCCTCTACACCGCCGATATCACCCGCACGATTCCGGTCAGCGGCACCTTCTCCCCCGTCCAGCGCATGATCTACGAGACCGTTCGGGAGGCGGCCGACGCCGCTTTCGCGGCGGCACGGCCCGGGGTGACGTTCCGTTCGGTTCACGAAGCGGCCATGCGCGTCATCGCGGAGCGCGTGGCCGCGTGGGGCCTGCTGCCCGTCACCGCAGAGGAAGCGCTCGATGCCGACAACGGCGGTCAGCACCGCCGCTACATGGTCCACGGCACGAGTCATCACCTGGGGCTCGACGTGCACGATTGCGCCCAGGCGCGCCGCGAGATGTACTACGACGGGATTCTGGAGCCGGGAATGGTCTTCACGATCGAGCCGGGGCTCTACTTCCAGATCGACGATCTGACCGTTCCGGAAGAGTTCCGCGGTATCGGCGTGCGCATCGAGGACGACATCCTCATGACTGCCGACGGCCCGGTGAACCTGTCTGCGGGCATTCCGCGCACCGCCGACGAGGTCGAGGCCTGGGTCGCGGGGCGTACCGTCACCAGCTGAGGGCGTTCAGAAGCGCTGACGGAGCCACGGGACGATCAGGTCCGCGAGCTCGGCACCGATCTGGTCGGCGGGTCGGCGGCGGCCCTTGACCTCGAAGGAGTGGGTGCCGCCGTCGATCCACACGGTGCTGGCGTCTCGGCATCCGCTGAGGGCCTGATCGTACTGCGCCCGAGGCTGGATGAACGGGTCGTTCGTGCCTTCGACGAACAGCTGGGCGACGGTGATCTGCGGAAGGTGGTCGGCGCGGAGCTTCTCCGGTGCGCCGGGCGGATGCAGCGGATACCCGAGGTACACCAGCGCCGCGGGCGCGATCGCTCCGTCGGCGGCAGCCATCGACGCCATGCGTCCGCCGTAGGACTTGCCCGCCGCGACGAACGGCACACCGGCAACCGCCTGGCGCGCTGCCGCCTCGACGGCGGCCCAGGTCGCGATCGCGTGCGAGGCGGGGCCCGGCATCTTCCGGCCCGCTTGCGCGTACGGGAACGCGAAGCGCATCACGCTCACGCCCTGGCGTGCGCAGGCTGCGGCCAAGCCGAGCAAGAACGGGTGGTCCATGCCGGCCCCCGCACCGTGAGCGAGCGCCATCACGGCCCACGGGTCGAGCGCCTTGTCCAGCGACGTCGAGACCTCGACGGCGCCTGTCGGCAGCGCGACCTCCATCACCGCTCCGGCGGCGTCGGTCCCTGTTCGCCGCCGTCTCCGACAGCGGCATCGTCCGTCGGAGGGGTCGCCGGTTCGGCCGGAGTGGTCGCGGGCGGTGCCAGGCGTTCGCCGTACTGCGGCGGATCGACGCGCTCACCGTACTGCGGAGGCGTGCTCGTGTCGGGCGTGGGTGCGGGGACCGGCGCCGCGGGTGGGCGGTGCGCGGCGGCAGGCGTCACCGTCTTGCCGACGACTTCGCGGGCGCGGTGGATGCTGCGCGGGAGAACCGTCACCTCGTAGCGGTCGGCCAGCACCTGCGTGATCGACGTGTAGTCGCGCCGGCGGCGGACGATCGAGTAGGTGATGATGCTCATCAGCATGCCCAGTGCGATACCCACCAGCATGACGCCGATGAAGAGCTGGATCGCCGCGTTCGGCGTACCCAGCACGAAGATGGCAGAGAAGAGCAGACCCAGAAGGATGCCGTTCACTGCTCCCGAGCGCGCGGCCGCCGCGTACCCGAGTCGCCCCGTGACGGTCTCCACGGAGCGCAGGCCATGGCCGACGATCGCGATGTCGCGGGCGGGGATATCCGCCTCCACGAGCTGAGACACCGCCTTCTGCGCCGCCGGGTACGTCGCGAAGTCGGCGATCTTCTCGCCGTGTTCCTGGGGTATTCCGCCCAACATGCTCACCCGACCATCTTGGCATGCGCACCCTGTGCATCCGCCGCGGCGCATCGTGCGTGTGGCCCCGGTTCCCCATGGGCGCGGACTACGCTGGTCAGGTGAGTACGCAGAGGGTTTTCGTGGCGCGCCTGGTGGGCTGCACCGTCTTCGACCCCGCGGGCGACCGGCTCGGCAAAGTCCGTGACGTGGTCGTCATCTACCGAAAAGACGACCCGCCGCGTGTGGTGGGCCTGGTCGTCGAGATCCCGGGGCGTCGCCACGTCTTCCTGTCGATCGGGCGCGTCACCTCGATCCAGTCCGGCCAGGTCATCACGACCGGACTCATCAACGTTCGACGCTTCCAGCAGCGCGGCGGCGAGGTGCGCGTCATGAGCGAGCTTCTCGGTCGTCGCGTGTACTTCACCGACGCGTCGGGACACGCCGTGATCGAGGACGTCGCGATCGAGCGCAACCGTCTCGGCGAGTGGGACATCGGTCAGCTCTTCCTCCGCAAGCCCAAGACGAGCGCCTCCCCGTTCGCGAAGGGACCGACGACGTTCGCGAGCTGGGGCGATGTGCGCGAACAGGCTGTACCCGGGCAGGCGCAGTCGGCCGAGCAGCTGGTGGCGACCTTCTCCGAGCTCAAGCCGGCCGACCTCGCCAACACCCTGCTCGACCTGCCCGACGAACGCCTCCTCGAAGTCGCGGAGGAGCTCTCCGACGACCGTCTCGCCGACGCACTGGAGGAGATGCCCGAAGACGACCAGGTGCATATCCTCGAAGCCCTCGGCGATGAGCGCGCCGCCGACATCCTCGATCAGATGGAGCCCGACGACGCCGCCGACGTTCTGGCGCAGTTGCCGGAGGAGCAGCGTGAAGAGCTCCTCGAGCTGATGGAGCCCGAGGAGGCGGAAGACGTCCGTGCTCTCCTCAAGTACGGCCCCGACACCGCGGGCGGTCTGATGACGAGCGAGCCGATCGTCCTGTCGGCCGACGCGACCGTCGCCGAAGCGCTCGCGCTGATCCGCCGCCACGAGCTGCACCCCGCCCTGGCCGCGGCGGTCTTCGTGACGCTCCCCCCGTATGAGACTCCGACGGGGCGACTGCTGGGCACCGTGCACTTCCAAAGGATGCTGCGATATCCACCGCACGAGCGACTCGGCGCGATCATCGATGACACGCTCGACCCGGTGCCCGTCACGGCATCCGCCGCCGAAGTGGCACGCCTGCTCGCGAGCTACAACCTCGTCTCCCTCCCCGTCGTCGACGCGGCGCACCGCCTCGTCGGAGCGGTCAGCGTCGACGACGTGCTGGACTACCTGCTGCCCGAGGACTGGCGCTCTCACGACGGCGACGATGATGCGCTGACCACCCCCGCGACCACCGCGACGCTCCCGAGGAGGCTCTGATGGCGAAGGACCGCCGCACCTTCTCGCTGGACGCGCCGCGCGGGCGCGCGGGCATGCTCAGCCGCAGCCCGCAGCCATCTCGCGACCGGTTCGGCCGCTTCTCCGAAGCCTTCGCCCGCGCGATGGGGACCTCCGGCTTCCTCATCGGCATGACCGTATTCGTTGCGGTGTGGCTCTGGTGGAACACCGCAATGCCGCGCGAGATGCAGTTCGACGCGGCGGAGAACAACTTCACGCTGCTGACCCTGATCCTCTCGCTGCAGGCTTCGTACGCCGCGCCGCTGATCCTTCTCGCCCAGAACCGGCAGGACGACCGCGACCGCGTGCAGATCGAGCAGGATCGTCAGCGCGCAGAGCGCAACCTCGCCGACACCGAATACCTCGCCCGCGAGGTCGTCGCGCTGCGCATGGCGATGACGGACGTCTCCGAACACGTCGTCACCCGCGACGTGCTGCGCCAGGAGTTGAAGGCTCTGCTCGAGTCATTGGAGGACTCCCGGGACCGTGACCACCGCGGCGAAAAGGCCGACCAGCCGTGACGTCTGCTCTCGCAGGCGCCGGCGACGCCACCGGTGCCGAGGGTGATGCGCGGACGGATGCCGTCCGGCGGGCCGTCGGCGCGGTCATCGACCCGGAGCTTCGCCGTCCGCTCGCCGAACTCGACATGATCCGCAGCGTCGGTGTGAGCGGCGCGCGCGCCCGTGTGGAGATCGCCCTGACGATCGTGGGATGTCCCGCCGCCGACCGCATTGAGCGGGACGTGCGCGCGGCGGCATCCACCGCGCCGGGCATCTCCGATGTCGAAGTCGTCGTCGGGGTGATGTCGCCGCCAGAGCGCCAGGCGCTGACCGCTCGGCTGCGCGGAGGCCGTGCCGCGCGGACCATGCCGTTCGGTCCCGATGCCCTGACGCGCGTCATCGCGGTCACGAGCGGCAAGGGCGGTGTCGGCAAGTCCAGCATCACCGCGAACCTCGCCGTCGCCCTGGCCCAGCGTGGGCTCGCCGTCGGGCTGATCGACGCCGACGTGCACGGCTTCTCGATCCCTGGACTGCTCGGTCTCGTGGATGCCGAGGGCCGCCCACCCGCACCCACCCGCATCGACGACCTCATGCTGCCGCCCGTCGCGTTCGGGGTGAAGGCGATCTCGATCGGGATGTTCCTCCCGCGAGACCAGCCCGTCTCCGCGGCCGTGGCTTGGCGCGGCCCGATGCTGCACCGCACGGTGCAGCAGTTTCTGACCGATGTATTCTTCGGCGACCTCGACGTGCTCCTCATCGACATGCCCCCCGGAACGGGCGACGTGGCGATCTCCGTTGGGCAGCTCCTGCCGCACGCCGACGTGCTCGTCGTCACGACACCGCAGACCGCGGCATCCGACGTCGCCGTGCGCAGCGGGCTCGTGGCGGCGCAGACCGGTCAGCGGGTGATCGGCGTCGTCGAGAACATGGGGGCGATGACGCTTCCCGACGGCAGCACCCTGGATCTATTCGGGGCCGGTGGTGGTGACGCGGTGGCGGCGTCCCTGTCCTCGGCAGATCATGTCGTTCCGCTGCTCGCCTCCGTTCCGCTCAGCGTCGATCTGCGGCGCGGCGGCGACGAGGGAGCTCCGGTGGTCGTTTCACGACCCGAGGATGCCGCCGCACGGGCGATCGCCGCGCTGGCCGAGCGGATCGCGGCGACACCCCGCGGCCTTGCCGGCAGGTCGCTGCCGGTCACGCCGCGCTGACGCTCCGCGCTTAGGTGGCCTCGTCGTCGAACGGGACCACACCGTCCGGATCGAACGTCGACAGCGGCGACGCCGTGGCTGTGGCGGCGATCGCTGTTCCGACCGCTGCGGCACGAACCGTGGGAACCGGCGCGTCATCGAGGAGGGCGTCGCGGATGATGCGACGCGGGTCGTACTGACGCGGGTCGAGGCGACGCCACTCCACGTCGTCGAAATCGTCGCCGAGCTCCTCCTTCACGCGCGTCTTCGCACCACTCAGCCACTCGCGTGCGCGCACCGTGAACTTCGCCAGGGTCTCCGCGTACTGCGGGAGGCGCTCGGGTCCGACCAGGAGGGCGGCCACGATCAGGAGCAGGACGAGCTTGTCCGGGTCGAGGCCGAAGAACATGCCTCCAGGTTACCCGTGCGCCTGTCGGATACGACGCCGACCGCCCCGTACGCTGGGCAGTGGAGGAACAACACATGGCCGATCAGGACGCGATCCGCAGGTATGTCGACGACGTCACCGTCGAACCCGAGGCGATCGAGCGTGCCCGCGCGCATGCGCTCGAACTCGGCGCGGCCCCGATCAGCCCGGCGGTGGGAGCCCAGATCGCGGTGATCGCCGCAGCGACGGCGGCCTTGAACGTCGTGGAGATCGGCACGGGTGCGGGGGTGTCCGGCCTCTGGCTGCTGCACGGCGCACCCCGCGCGACTCTCACCACCATCGACAAGGAGCCCGAGCACCTGGCTGCGGCGCGCACGGCATTCGCCGACGCGAAAGTACTGCCCGCTCGCGCCCGTTTCATCACGGGCCTCGCCAGCGACGTGCTGCCCCGGATGAACGAGGCGTCTTACGACATCGTCCTCGTGGATGCCGATCCGGAGAGCGTCATCGACCACGTCGAACACGGCCTGCGCCTCGTGCGCGCCGGCGGAACCGTGCTCATTCCTCGGGTGCTCGCCGGCGGCGCGATCGCCGACCCGGTGCGGCGCGATCCCGTGACGACGGCTTTTCGCACGCTGATCAAGGAGACCCAGGCCTCGCCGGCGGTGCTCGGTGCGCTCTCCATCGTGGGCGAGGGTCTCCTGCAGCTGACGACCGTCGCCTCCGAACTGCGCTGATCCTCCGCGGGGAGGGCCCATCGGCGCACCCCGGACACGGAAAAGGGTCGGTCCGAAGACCGACCCTTTTCACCGTGGGAGATCGTCAGGCTGCGCCGACCACGTCGCCGAGCACGCCGTGAAGTTCCTTGGCCTCTTCGTCATTGACCGAGACGACGAGTCGTCCGCCGCCCTCGAGGGGGACACGGACGATGATGAGGCGCCCCTCCTTCACGGCCTCCATCGGTCCGTCACCGGTTCGCGGCTTCATGGCTGCCATCGCGGGCTCCTTTTCGTCGTCGGACTACCTGTCAAGTTTATCGGTATGCCGAGACACCGGCCGCACGCGGCGTGCCGGAGGGTCGCGATCAGGGGATCTGGGTGTACGAGTTCCCGATCGCCAGCATCTGGTAGATCCACCACCATTGGCCGATGAGTCCGACCAGGAGCGCCCCCCACCGCCAGAGGGGATGCCGCGGGGCGGCGATGGCTCCGTAGAGAGGCGCGAGAGGCAGGAGCAGGCGGAAGATGCTCGACTGCGGAAAGAACACCACCAGCAGGTACAGCACGTAGCTCGCCGACCAGAGCCGCATCTCGGACCCGAGCCGGCGCACGTGCGGCTCGAATGCGATCACCGCGGCGATCGCCACGACGGCCGCCGCGAGTGCGAGGTATGCGACGATCTCGAGGAGCCCCCAGAGGCGGAACCAGAGCGCAGCTCCCTGCACGAACCCGTCGAAGGGCACGAAAGCGCCCTCGCCGATCCACCCGCGCCGCCACGACAGCTCGGTCTCCATGTACGCCGCCGGATCGCCCGTCACGGCGCCGGCGATCACCTGCCACGAGAAGCCCACCGCCACCGCGAGAACGCCGAGCGCGACGATGTGCACCACCTGCACGGTCGGCAGCGGGTCGCGGCGTCGGCGCAGCCACCGCACGACACCGTAGGCGCCGAGCAGGAGCGCAAATGCGAGCACGCCGGGTCTCGTGTACCCCATGACGACGATCAACGGGTACAGCCACACGAACCGGCGCCGCACGAGAAGCCACAGGGCCAGGAACAGCCACAGCAGGAAGAGCGACTCCGCGTAGCCCATCTGGAACAGCGCTGCGAGAGGGGATGCCGCCAGCAGCGCGACCGCCCACAGCGCCGTGTCCGCCGTGAGCTTCTCACGGAGGAGGTGAAAGAAGACGAGGCAGGCCCCGTACCCGGCGACGAGGGCGAGGACAACGGCGGCGAGGGGGTAGTTTCCCGCGAACACGACCGACAGAGCCCGCGTGAGCGCCGGATAGACGGGCATGAAGGCCCACGCGTTCTGCGTGACCGCTCCGGTCGCATCGACGGGAAGGTGTGCGGGGTAGCCCGCGCTGCCGACGACCCAGTACCACTGCGCGTCCCAGCCCATCGAGAGGGTTCCGATCGTGGCGTCTGCGCCGAAACGCGACGTCGGGCCGGACAGTTCGGCCGCGATGAGCAGGAACGCCGTGGTGATCAGGCGGGCCGCGAGGTAGACGACGGCGACCGCAACGGCGGGGCGCAGGACGAGGAGCCGTCCGAGCGGCCCGGTCCCTCCCCGCGGCGCCGCCTCGGCGGTCAGCGCCCGTTCAGCCATGCCCGCAGGCTCCGCTCGACGTCCTCGATCTGGCCGAACGGCACCCGCTCTTCGTCGTGGTGGGCCAAGATCGGGTCGCCGGGTCCGTAGTTGACCGCGGGTACCCCCAGAGCGGAGAACCGCGCGACGTCCGTCCAGCCGTATTTCGGGCGCGCCTCAGCACCCACGGCGGCGAGGAACTCCTGTGCGAGCGGTGCGTCCAGTCCCGGACGTGCGCCCGCCGCGGCATCCACGATCTCGACGTCGAACCCGTCCAGAACGCGGCGCACGTGAGCCTCGGCGTCGGCGACGCTGCGGCTGGGCGCGAAACGGAAGTTGACCTCCACCTCGCACAGGTCGGGGATGACGTTGCCCGCGACGCCGCCCGAGATGCGCACGGCGTTCAGTCCTTCGCGGTAGACGAGCCCGTCGACGTCGATCTCGCGCGGGCGATACTCGGCCAGGCGTGCCAGGATCGGCGCCGCACCGTGGATGGCGTTCTCCCCCATCCACGAGCGGGCGCTGTGGGCGCGGACCCCACGGGTGCGGGCGACGGCGCGCAGGGTGCCGTTGCATCCGCCCTCCACCTGCCCGTTGGAGGGCTCCCCCAGAATCGCGAAGTCGGCGGCGAACAGGTCGGGGCGCGTGCGCGCCAGACGCGTGAGACCGTTGAGGTCCGACGCGACCTCCTCGTTGTCGTACCAGAGCCAGGTGATGTCGACGCGGGGATCGACGAGTTCGGCGGCGAGCTTCAGCTGCACCGCCGTGCCCCCCTTCATGTCCACGGTCCCGCGACCCCAGAGGTAGTGCTCGCCGTCGATCTCGATGTCGCGCGTGGGCAGGTTCGCGTTGATCGGCACGGTGTCGATGTGCCCCGCGATCGCCACGCGCTGCGCGCGCCCGAGGTGGGTGCGCGCGACGATCGTGTCGCCGTCGCGATAGACGTCGAGGTGATCCAGCGGCGAGATCGCAGCGAAGATCGCGTCGGCGAGGGTCGCCTCGTCGCCCGACACGCTGGGAATGTCGCAGATCGCTCGGGTCAGGTCGACGGAGGAGGCGGTGAGGTCGAGCACGGGCATGGGGCGAGTCTATCGAGGGGTCCGGCTTCGATAGCCTGGAGGGCATGAGCGAACAGCGGACGGTATGGGGCATCGGCCTCGCGACGACGAGCGAGAACGGCACGATCCTGGACACCTGGTTCCCGGAGGTCCACGCCGGCACCGGCGACGACGCCGACACGGCGTCCGCCACGGCGGCATGGGCCGAGTATGCGGGACCCGACGCGCGTCGCGCGGTGCGTGTCGAGATCGTCACGGTCTCGATCGACCTCGACGCCGCACCGGCGTCCACTCCCGACGCCTATCTCCGTCTGCACGCGCTGTCTCACCGGGTCGTCCGCCCCAACGACGTGAACCTCGACGGCATCTTCGCGCACCTTCCCATCGTCGCGTGGACCACGGCGGGCGCGATGCACCCCGACGACGCCGAACGCCTCCGCCCGGCACTGCAGCGCGCCGGCATCCAGGTGCACAGCCTCGACAAGTTTCCCCGCCTGCTCGACTTCGTGACCCCTCCGGGCGTGCGCATCGCCGACGCCTCGCGGGTGCGGCTGGGCGCCTACCTCTCCCCCGGCACGACAGTCATGCACGAGGGCTTCGTGAACTTCAACGCCGGCACGCTGGGCTCCTCGATGGTCGAAGGGCGCATCTCCCAGGGCGTCGTCGTCGGCGACGGCTCGGACATCGGCGGCGGCGCGTCGATCATGGGCACGCTGTCGGGTGGCGGCACGCACCGCGTATCGATCGGCGCCCGCACGCTCCTCGGCGCGAACGCGGGCATCGGCATCTCGCTCGGCGACGACTGCATCGTCGAGGCCGGACTCTATGTCACCGCCGGATCCAAGATCGTGCTCCCCAACGAACCCCCGCTGCACGATGGATCGCGCCCGATCGTCAAGGGCGCTCAGCTGTCGGGCCAGAACAGCCTGCTCTTCCGCCGCAACTCGCTCACGGGTGCGGTCGAGGCCGTCCGCCGCGAGGGCGTCGGGGTGACGCTGAACGAGGCTCTGCACGCCTGAGGACGCCGGCGGCGGGGACGGATAGCATCTGGTCATGAGCGACCGGATGCCGAAGGCGACGTATGAACGCGAACTGAAACGACTGCAGGCGCAGCTGGTCGACATGCAGGCGTGGGTGCAGAGCACCGGAGCACGCATCGTGGTGATCTTCGAAGGACGCGACGCCGCCGGCAAAGGATCGACGATCAGCCGGGTCTCGCAGTACCTCAATCCTCGGGTCACGCGCGTCGTGGCGCTTCCGACGCCGACCGAGCGTGAGAAGAGCGAGTGGTACTTTCAGCGCTACATTGCCCACCTCCCCGCGGCCGGCGAGATCGTGCTGATGGACCGGTCCTGGTACAACCGCGCCGGTGTCGAGCACGTGATGGGGTACTGCACGAACGCGGAGTACCACCGGTTTCTGCACCAGGTGCCGATCTTCGAGCGGATGCTGGTGGAAGACGGCATCCTGCTGAAGAAGTACTGGTTCAGCGTCTCGGACGTCGAACAGGAGAAGCGATTCCGCTCCCGCAACGACGACCCGATGAGACGCTGGAAGCTCTCCCCCAACGATGTCCTGTCGATCACCAAGTGGGAGGACTATTCGCGCGCGAAGGACACCATGTTCGTGCACACCGACATCCCGGAGTCGCCGTGGTTCGAGGTCGACAACGAGGACAAGCGTCGCGGCCGCATCAACATGATCCATCACCTGCTCTCGCAGATCCCCTACGAGGAGGTCGAGCGCGCGCCGATCGCGATCCCGGCTCGCCCGGCATCCGGCGGATACGAACGCCCTCCGCGCGAGCTGCAGAACTACGTCCCCGACTACGCCGCGACGCTCATCGGCTGATCACGCGCACAGAATCGGAGATCGGCGACAGAATCGGATGCCGCGCCCCGCGCGATCCGATTCTGTTGCGCAGATCCGAAGCCACTGCGACGGCCCGAGAGCCGGACGCGCCGCTCAGTCGCGGATACGCACCGACAGGCACGTGACGCAGCCCTCGAGCTTCTCGAACTCGGTGATGGGCGTCGCAACGACCCGCAGTCCACGCGCCTCGTAGCGGGCCGCGGTCTCGGGAGCATCGGAGGACATCAGCACCTCGTCGGGGCCGAGGACGACGACAGCCGTACCGTGCTCCTCGGGCACGGCTTCGAACGTCGCGAAGGCGGCCGGGTCGTCGACCAGGGGCTCGAAGCCGACCACGGTCCCGTCGGGCAGCGCGGTCACGCCGCTCTTGAGGTGGAGGACCCGTTCGACGGGAACGGCGACGATCTGCCATCCCCGCGGCGCCAGCAGCGCCGTCAGCTGCGCGATGCCGTCGGCGTTGGTGCGCGAAGATGCACCGACGTACACGGTCGAGCCGATCTTCAGGACGTCACCGCCGTCGAGGGTGCCGGGCGCGACGATCTCCGCCGTCTCCAGTCCGGTGGCGGCCACGGCATCGCGCACCGTGGGGGCTTCGCTGCGCCGTGACTCGGCGCCGGCGCGGCAGAGGACGATGAGATCACCGAAGACGACGACGGCATCCTCGACGAACACCCCGTCGGGCTGCTCATCGGCCGGGTCGATCTCGATGACTTCCCATCCGCGCGAGCGGAAGACGTCGACGTACGCCTCCCATTGGCGCTGCGCCAACGCGGGGTCGACCGAGGTCCGCCCGATATGCGTCACCTCGCCGTCGGCGAGGCGCGGAGACGGACGACGAACGAGCAGACGCGACATGGCTCGACCCTAGCGGATCGCCCGGTGCACGCTTCGCACGTGGCGCGCGGATGCCGCGTCGGTCAGACAGCCCCGGGATAGTTGCGTTCGCCCGCGCCCACGTAGAGCTGCTGGGGACGCCCGATCTTCGTCTGCGGGTCGTACTGCATCTCACGCCAGTGGGCCAGCCAGCCGGGCAGGCGCCCGATCGCGAACAGCGGCGTGAACATGCGCGTGGGAAAGCCCATCGCCTTGTAGATGACCCCCGTGTAGAAGTCGACATTGGGGTAGAGGCGACGCTCCTTGAAGTAGTCGTCCTCGAGGGCGACCTGCTCCAGCTCCTGGGCGAGATCCAGCAGCGGATCGTGAACGCCCAGCTCGGCGAGGATCTCGTCGGCGGACTCCTTGACGAGCTTCGCGCGCGGGTCGTAGTTCTTGTAGACGCGGTGACCGAAGCCCATCAGCTTGACCCCGTCCTCCTTGTTCTTCACGCGCTCGACGAAGCGCTGGACGCTTTCGCCGGAGTCCTGAATGCGCGCGAGCATGTCGAGCACGGCTTCGTTCGCGCCACCGTGCAACGGGCCGTAGAGAGCGTTGATGCCCGCGGAGATCGAGGAGAACTGGTTGGCGCCGGTCGATCCGACCAAACGCACCGTCGAGGTCGACGCGTTCTGCTCGTGGTCCTCGTGCAGGATCAGCAGACGCTCGAGCGCCCGGGAGGTCACCGGGTTCACCTGGTACGTCTCCGCGAGGTTGCCGAAGTTCAGCCGCAGGAAGTTGTCGACGAAGCTCAGTGAGTTGTCCGGGTAGAGGAACGCCTGACCGATGCTCTTCTTGTGGGCGTACGCCGCGATGACCGGCAGCTTCGCCAGCAAGCGGATGGTGTTGAGCTCGACGTGCTCGGGATTGTTGGGGTCGGACTGGCCCTCGTAGTAGGTGGACAGCGCCGCCGTCGCCGCCGATAGCACCGACATCGGGTGGGCGGTGTGCGGGAGGGAGGAGAAGAAGCGCTTGAGGTCCTCGTGCAGCAGCGTGTGGTGACGGATCTTGTCGTCCCACTCCCCCAGCTCATCCGCCGTCGGAAGCTCGCCGTACAGCAGCAGCCAGGCGACCTCGAGGTACGTGCTGTTCTTCGCGAGCTGCTCGATCGGGTAGCCGCGATATCGCAGGATGCCCTGGTCGCCGTCGATGAACGTGATCGCCGACTTGGTGGCCGCCGTGTTCACGAAGCCATAGTCCAAGCTCGTGTAGCCGGTCTGCTTCGTGAAGGTCGAGAAGTCGACACTGGGTGCGCCGGCGGTGCCGGAGAGAATCGGCAGTTCGGCGGTGCGGTCACCGACGGTGACGGTGGCCTTCTGGGGGTGTCCCGCGTCGCTCACGAAGCCTCCTTGCGGTGGGTGGGGTCTTTTACAGCCTACTGGGCGCGCGCTCCAACGCAGATCGCACGCAAAGGAACAGCCAGTTCGTAGGAGGAAACCTACGACGTCGGCGCCAGCCGTTGCGCCGCTGCCCGGATCCGCTCGTCGGTCGCCGTCAGCGAGAAGCGGACGTGCTCGGGGAAATGTGCGCCGTAGAAGTGGCCCGGCCCGGCCAGGATGCCGAGATCGGCGAGGCGGTCCATGGTCTTCCATGCGTCGACGCCCTCGGTGGCCCAGAGATACAGGCCGCCCTCGGAATGATCGATGCGGAATCCCGCCGCCACGAGAGCCGGGCGGAGCACTTCCCGACGCGCGCGATAGCGCTCGCGCTGCGCGGCCACGTGGGTGTCGTCGGCCAGCGCAGCCGTCATCGCGCTCTGAACGGGCCCGGGGAGCATGAGACCGAGGTGTTTGCGTGCTGTCAGCAGCCGCGACACGAGGTCGGCGTCGCCGGCGAGGAAGGCGGCACGGTATCCGGCGAGATTGGACTGCTTGCTGAGCGAGTACACCGACAGCACGTCGCGTCGGTCTTGTCCGACGACGCGCGGATCGAGGATGCTGGGGATCGGAGCGTCTGCCCAGGGCCCGTCCCACCCGAGCTCCGCGTAGCACTCGTCACTGACGATGACGGCGCCCAGATCCCGCGCACGCGTGACGGCGGCACGCAACTCGTCGACGCCGAGCACACGTCCGTCCGGATTGCCGGGGGTGTTGAGCCACACCAGGCGCGTGCCCACGGGCCACTGTGCGGGATCGTCCGCGGCGAGGGGCGTCGCCCCCACCAGCTTCGCCCCGACCTCGTAGGTGGGGTACGCGGCGCGGGGGTGGACGACGATGTCGCCGGCGCCGAGGTCCATCAGCAACGGCAGAAGCGCGACGAGTTCCTTCGAGCCGACCGTCGGGAGGACCTCGTCGACGCTGAGGCCAGGCACGGCGCGCCGCCGGCCATACCAGGCCGTGATGGCGGAGCGCAGGGCCGCGGTGCCGACGGTCTGCGGATAGGCGTGCGCATCCGTGGCGTCACGCAACGCCGCCGCGACGACCTCCGGCGTGGGGTCGACGGGAGAACCGATGGAAAGATCCACGATGCCGCCCGGGTGCACGCGCGCCCGCGCGGCGAAGGGAGCGACGGCATCCCAGGGGTAATCGTCGAGGTCGCGGACGGCCATCAGTGCGTCTGTGGCGGGAGGGCCGAGATGACCGGGTGATCCTTGGCGATCACACCGACCTTGGCGGCACCGCCGGGCGAGCCGATGTCGTCGAAGAACTCGACGTTGGCCGTGTAGTAGTCCTGCCACTCGGCCGGCAGGTCGTCTTCGTAGTAGATCGCCTCGACGGGGCACACCGGCTCACACGCGCCGCAGTCCACGCACTCGTCCGGGTGGATGTAGAGCGAGCGCTCGCCCTCGTAGATGCAGTCGACGGGGCATTCGTCGATGCAGGCACGATCCTTCACATCCACGCAGGGCAACGCGATCACATATGTCACGTGTCGAGTCTAGTTCGTGCTCGCACCGTGGTCGTGAAAAGCCGACCCCGACGGGGTCGTTGCGCGGGGGGACAGGCGCGGCCAGGCCACGACGACGGCCACCATCACGGGCACGGCCACCGTCCAGATCACTCCCGTGGAGAGTTGGCCGTCGGCGGGCGCCGGAACCACGACCGATCCGCCCGGGCCGCGTCCGGACAGCACGAGCGTCGTCAGCATGACGCCCAGACCTGTTGCCAATGCCGCCCAGCGGTCACCGGTCAGCACCCGCACCGCCAGCAGCAGTGCGCCGGTGCCGATCACGGCGACGATGAGCCCCAGAGGCACCGGGCCCCACAGCGCGGACTGACCGATGGTCCCGGCGGCCCCGTAGAAGAGGCCGATCACCGCGGCGACGGCCCAGCTCCCGATCCGTGCGATTCTCACGCCGCGATTCTACGTGGCCCACCCCAGCGCCCGGAGCACCGCAGCCACGAGCGCCGCCGCGATGACGACGATCAGGAAGGGGGCGCGCAGCATGAGCAGCCCGGCGGCGGCGACGATCGCCGGCACCCGCGCATCGGCGACGATCTGCGGGCCGGCCCCCAGGGTCTGCACGGCGACGAGCGCAGCCAGCAGCGCCACCGTCAGCAGGTCGATCGAACGCTCGGCGCGGGCCGAGCCGAACCATCGCGCAGGAATCGCGTACCCCAACACCTTCAGCGCCAGGCAGGCGAAGGATGCCGCGAGCACTGCCGTCCACGTCGTCATGATGCGCGACCCGCGAACGCATTGGTCCAGCCGACGGCGATGGCGACCACGGCGGCGACCAGCACGGGAAGGCCGGGCATGAGCACGGGTGTGAGCGCGGTGGCCACAACCGCTGCGGCGACGCCGACCGCGACCGCTTGGCGGCGACGCAGACGTGGCCACAGCAGCGCCAGGAAGGCCGCAGCCGCAGCCGCGTCCAGCCCGTAGGTGCGAGGATCACCGAGGACGTCGCCGAGCAGCGCACCGCCGAGTGTCGAGATGTTCCACCCGACGTAGATGCCGACGCCCGTGATCCAGAAGCCCGTTCGGCGCGCCGCGGGGTCTCCGTGAGCCAGAGCGACCGCCGTGGACTCGTCGATCGTGACCTGGGGCGCCACGAGGCGGCGCCAGCCGTGCCCGACCACCGGGGCCATGCGCAGTCCATAGGCGACGTTGCGCACGCCGAGCAGCGCGGCCGAAGCGATCGCCGCGGGCGCGGCGGCGAGCCCTCCCGCGCCGAGAACGCCCGCGAACGCGAACTGCGATCCCCCGGTGAACATCAGCAGGCTCAGCACGCACGTCTGCCACACGTCAAGACCGGAGGCGACGGCCAGAGCGCCGAACGAGACACCGTAGGCGCTCGTCGCGACGGCGACGCCCACAGCCTCGCGCCGCGCGCGACGCACCGCGTCAGCGGGCTCAGCGGCGGCATCCATGCTCACCATCCTCCCGACCGTCCACCTGTTCGTCAAACCGAACGAACGTTTGTCATACTGAACGCCATGGAAGAACTGGGACGACGCATTTCCCGCGTGCTGCGCCGTGAGCGTGAACGCGCCGGACTCACCGCCGCTGAGCTCGCGCGGCGGGCGGGCGTGAGCAAGGCGACGGTGTCACAGCTCGAGTCGGGCACGGCCAATCCCAGCGTCGAAACGCTGTGGGCCGTTGCGACGGCGCTCGGCGTGCCGTTCTCCGTCTTCGTCGACGAGCCCGACGACACGCCAACGCTGATCCGCAGCGGAGCTGCCGACGGCATCCGTGCGGCCGATGCGACCTACGAGGCGGTGCTCCTCGCCGCCGGAGCTCCGCACGCACGCAGCGACCTCTACCTCCTGCGCGTCGAGCCGGATGAGCCCCGATCCTCGCTGCCGCACACGGTGGGCACGGTCGAGCACGTCGTACTGATCAGTGGGTCGGCGCTGGTGGGGCCCGCCGATGCGCCGATCGAGCTGGCGCCGGGCGACTACCTGCGCTACCGCGGGGACGCGCCGCACGTCTTCGCCGCGCTCAGCGCCGGCACTCGCGCCGTCCTCGTCTCCGAGGTGCGCTGATCGCGCCCACCACTATCTCGAACCCGAGCCCGCAGACGACGAACCGCCACGGCCCCGCCCTGCGCGCGGATGCGGCTTGGGCTAAGCGTGGCGGCTCGACGAACCGTGGGAGGGTGTCGGTCAGTTGCCGTCCTGGCGCTTTGCCCGGGACGCCGCACGGCCGCGCTCGGTCGCGTCGAGCACCACCTTGCGGATGCGCACCTTCTCGGGCGTGACCTCGACGCATTCGTCGTCGCGGGCGAACTCCAGCGACTCCTCGAGCGTGAGCACGCGCGGCGGCGTCATCGATTCGAAGGAGTCGGAGGTCGACGAACGCATGTTCGTGAGCTTCTTCTCCTTCGTGATGTTCACGTCCATGTCATCGGCGCGCGAGTTCTCGCCGATGACCATGCCCTCGTAGACCTCTTCGGTCGGCTGCACGAAGAAGCTCATGCGCTCCTGGAGCGCGATCATCGCGAACGGGGTCACGACACCCATCCGGTCGGCGACGATCGAGCCGTTCTGGCGCGTCGTGATCTGGCCCGCCCAGTCGTCGTAGCCGTGCGAGATCGCGTTGGCGATGCCGGTGCCGCGGGTGATCGTGAGGAACTCGCTGCGGAAGCCGATCAGGCCGCGCGAGGGCACCACGAACTCCATGCGCACCCAACCGGTGCCGTGGTTCGTCATGTTGTCCATGCGGCCCTTGCGCGCCGCCATGAGCTGCGTGATCGCGCCGAGGTGCTCCTCCGGGGCGTCGATCGTGAGGTGCTCGAAGGGCTCCTTCAGCTTGCCGTCCTCACCGCGCTTGGTGACGACCTGGGGCTTGCCGACGGTCAGCTCGAAGCCCTCACGGCGCATGTTCTCGACGAGGATCGCGAGAGCCAGCTCACCGCGACCCTGCACCTCCCACGCATCGGGGCGACCGATGTCGACGACCTTGAGCGAGACATTGCCGATGAGCTCGCGGTCGAGGCGATCCTTGACCATGCGCGCGGTCAGCTTGTGACCCTTCACCTTGCCCATGAGGGGCGAGGTGTTGGTGCCGATCGTCATCGAGATGGCCGGGTCGTCGACGGTGATGGCCGGCAGTGGACGCACATCCTCGGGATCGGCGATCGTCTCCCCGATCGTGATGTCGGGGAAGCCGGCGATGGCCACGATGTCTCCGGGACCGGCGTCCTCGGCGGGGTAGCGCTCCAGCGCGCGGGTCTTCAGCAGCTCGGTGACCCGGGCGTTGCTGGTGGTGCCGTCGGAGCGCACCCAGGCGACGGTCTGACCCTTCTTCAGCGTCCCGTTGAACACGCGCAGGAGCGCGAGACGTCCCAGGAAGGGGCTCGAGTCGAGGTTGGTGACCCACGCCTGCAAGGGCGCGTCGTCGTCGTAGGCCGGAGCCGGGACGTGCTCGAGGATGGCCTCGAACAGCGGCTCGAGGTCGTCGTTGTCCGGCAGCTCGCCGTTCGCGGGCC
The DNA here is from genome assembly GCF_001897985.1 of Microbacterium sp. 69-7. Lineage (NCBI taxonomy): Bacteria > Bacillati > Actinomycetota > Actinomycetes > Micrococcales > Microbacteriaceae > Microbacterium > Microbacterium sp. 69-7. Next base: position 69,967 of record NZ_MKRU01000083.1, read on the forward strand.
GGTTGCGCGAGGCGGCGCCGGCACGACCGGACGCGTACACGACCGGGACGTCCAGCAGCGCATCGATGTCGAGGTCGGGCACGTCGTCAACGAGGTCGCCAGCGAGCCCCAGCAGCAGGTCGTGGGCCTCCTCCTCGACCTCCGCGATGCGCGCGTCGGGGCGGTCGGTCTTGTTGACCAGCAGGATGACCGGAAGCTTCGCCTCGAGCGCCTTGCGGAGGACGAAGCGCGTCTGCGGCAGGGGGCCCTCCGAGGCATCCACCAGCAGGACGACGCCGTCGACCATCGAAAGCCCGCGCTCGACCTCGCCGCCGAAGTCGGCGTGACCGGGGGTGTCGATGACGTTGATCGTGACCGGCACCTCGGTGTGCAGACCGTTGTAGGTGATCGCCGTGTTCTTCGCGAGGATCGTGATGCCCTTCTCGCGCTCAAGATCGTTCGAGTCCATCGCCCGCTCCTCCATGTGCTCGTGGGAGCCGAAGGAGCCGGTCTGACGGAGCATCGCGTCCACGAGCGTGGTCTTGCCGTGGTCGACGTGCGCGACGATCGCGACGTTACGGAGATCCGGACGGAGGGCGTGCGCCATGAAATGACCTAACGAGAAAGGGAGACGCTCCGAGCAGAGCGCCTCCCATTCTACAAGCCGGATGCCGCGGCGTCCTCCTCCGCGCTCCGCGCACCTCTCTCAGGCGTGCGCGGCGGCATCCCCCGGTGTCTCATCGGCGTCCACACCGGCGGCGAGATCAGCCAGACGCTTGTCACGGCGCTCACGCTGGATGTCGGGGTCGGGCACCGGCACGGCTGCCAGAAGACGCTTGGTGTAGGCCTGCTGCGGGCGACGCATGATCTGGTCGCGGGTGCCGACCTCGACGAGAGCGCCGTGGCGCATGACCGCGATCCGGTCGGCCAGCTCATCGATGACGGCGAGGTCGTGGCTGATGAACAGGCAGGCGAACCCGCGCTCACGCTGCAGATCCTTCAACAGCTCCAGAACCGTGGCCTGCACGGAGACGTCGAGGGCGCTCGTGGGCTCATCGGCGACCAGGACCTTCGGGTTGAGAGCGAGGGCGCGGGCGATGCCCACGCGCTGCTTCTGCCCACCGGAGAGCTCGTGCGGGTAACGAGATGCATAATCGCGCGGCAGTCGCACGGAGTCCAACAGCGCTCGCACGCGCTTGTCGAGGGGCGCGCCCTTGATCTTCTCGGACAGCTTGATCGGCTCGGCGATCGAATCGCCGATGGTCATCCGAGGGTTCAGCGAGCTCGACGGATCCTGGAAGACGATGCCCACCTCGTGGTGGAGGGCGTGCAGCTGCTCGCGGTTCGCTTTCGAGATATCCATTCCGGCCACGGTCAGGCGTCCGGAGTGGATGGGCAGCAGACCGATCGTGGCGCGACCGATCGTCGTCTTGCCCGAGCCGGACTCGCCGACCAGGCCCAGCACCTCACCCTGGTAGATCTTCAGGTCGATGTGGTCGGCCGCACGGAAAGCCGGCACCCGACCGCGCTTCGGATACTCGATCGCGACGTCGTCGAACGACACCACCACGGGAGTGGACGGGGTGGCAGCATCGGGAGCCTGCAGATCCTCGGTGGTGATGCGCGGCACCGCCGACAGCAGCGCCTTCGTATACGGATGCTGCGGGTCGGCGAAGACGCTCGCGACCGTGCCGGTCTCGACGATGTCGCCCTGACGCATCACGACGATGCGGTCGGCCATGTCGGCGACGACGCCCATGTCGTGCGTAATCAGCAGGATGGCCGAGCCGAGACGGTCCTGGAGCTTTCGCATGAGCTCGAGGATCTCCGCCTGAACGGTCACATCGAGCGCGGTCGTCGGCTCGTCCGCGACCAGCAGCAGCGGGTCGCACGACAGCGACTGCGCGATCATCGCGCGCTGACGCTGGCCGCCGGACAGCTGGTGCGGGTACGAGTCGAAGGCTTTCTGCGGGTCGGGAAGCTCGACCAGCGTCAGAAGCTCGACGGCCCGCGCCTTGGCCTCCGCCGGAGACACGCCGAAGTGCTGGCGCAACGTCTCCACGATCTGGAACCCGACCGTCAGGACCGGGTTCAACGCCGTCATGGGCTCCTGGAAGATCATCGAGATCTGGTTGCCGCGGATCTCCTGCATCTCCCGAGGCTTCATGCCGATGAGCTCGCGGCCAGCCAGCTTCGCACTGCCGCTCACGCGGGAGTTCTTCGGCAGCAGGCCCAGCAGCGACATCGACGAGACGCTCTTTCCCGACCCGGACTCACCCACGATGGCGAGCACTTCGCCGGCAGCGATCGAGTAGGAGACGTGACGTGCGGCGGGCACCCAGTACCCGTCGACGCCGAAGTCGACGTTGAGGTCGGTGACCTCGAGCACCGGGCCGCGCTCGGGCTGGTGCGCCTCGGTGGTGGGCAGCATGCCGCGGGAGGTTCTCATCGGCGGGTTCCTTCTGTTGTGCGTGCGAACGGACTCGTGATCCGAGATGCGACGATGGGGTGATGACGGATGACGTGCGCCTGTACCGATCGACCACGGACACCGTGATCGCGATCGGCGCATGGGTGGCTGTGACCGCCGGCGCGGCGCTGGTGGTTCTGCTCGGCGCGACCCGGTCGACGCAGCAGCTGTGGGCTTTGGTGCCGCTGGCGCTGATCGCGCTGCTGGTGGGCGAGCTGTTCTGGCGTCCGCGCATCATCTGGGACGAGAAGTCCATCACGCTCGTGAACCCCTACGCGACCACGACCGTCCCGTGGACGATGGTCGTCGACATCGACACCCGCTTCGCGCTGACCGTGGTGACGCCCTCGCGTCGATATCGATCGTCCGCGGCGCCCGCAGCCGGCGCACTCACCATGCCGCGCGGAGGGCGTGACAGCCTCGGACCCGACCAGAAGGGCGGCGTCCTGCGCAAGTCCGACGCCCTCGGCACCGATTCCGGTGACGCCGCGTACATCATCCGGGGAGCATGGCATCGGCTCGTGGAGAGCGAGGCCATCCCCCTGGGCCGCGCGGGAAGCGACCGCGCGCGCGTGCACGTGCACGTCACCGCCCTCGCGCTGAGCCTGCTGCTGGCCGCGGCGACCGTTCCGGCGCTGCTGAACCTCTGACGGCATCCGGTCTTACTCCGGATCCTGCAGGGTCGGCGTGCCGGTGCGCGGGTTCTGCGCCGCGGCATCCATCAGGCTCGTCGGAGCGGCGACATCGGGCTCGATACCGTCGGCGCGCTCCTTCGTGCGACGACGGGAGAACCGACGGCTGCGCGGGTCGAAGGCCTCGCGGAGGGCATCGCCGAAGATGTTCGCCGACAGTGCCAGCGTGACGATGAACAGCGCCGGCCACCAGAACAGCCACGGCCGCACGGTGAAGGCCGACTGGTTGACACCGATGAGCAGACCCAGCGAGACGTCAGGAGAGCGGATGCCGTAGCCGAGAAGCGAGATCGCCGCCTCGAGCAGGATGGCACCGGCTGCCAGGAGCGATCCCGACACGATGATCACACCGGTAGCGTTCGGGAGGATGTGCCGGAAGATGATGCGGGCATCGGAGGCGCCGGCCACGCGGGCAGCCTCGACGAACTCACGTTCGCGCAGCGAGAGGAACTCACCGCGGACGAGACGCGCGATCACCATCCAGCTGAAGAACCCGAGCATGGAGCCCAAGACCCATACGCCGACCGCGCCGGCCCAGTTACCGACGACGGCGGCGATCACGATGGCGGGGATCACGATGAAGACGTCGGTCAGGCGCATGAGCACCGCGTCGACCCAGCCGCGGAAGTAGCCCGCGATCGCGCCCACCGTGACACCCACGATCAGCGCGATGCCCGTGATCAGCACCATGGCCACGAACGAGTTCTGGATGCCGCGCATGGTCATCGCGAAATAGTCGCGCCCGATGCGGTCCTGACCGAAGGGGTGGTCGCCGAGCGAGAACGGGAACAGGCTCAGAGTCGGCTCTCCGCCGTTGACGCTGTTCGACAGGTCGTACCAGTTGTACTTCCACCAGCCGGGAATCGGGCCGAGCCCGACGGCGCTCGTGGCGAAGGCCACGACCGCCAGCAGGACGATGGCGGCGATGAGGCCGACCTTCTGGGAGAGGAAACGGCGCCAGATGATCCGGCTCTGACTGATCGAGCGCTCTTCGACGTCGCCGGGGGTTTCGGAGATGGTGCTGGACATCAGCGCACCCTCACTCTCGGGTCGAGTGCCGCGTACGCGAGATCGGCAAGGAAGTTGAACAGAATGGCCATGAAGGCGATGACGATGAAGTAGCCCATCACCGGGTACAGGTCACCGGGACCCAGCGAGCGCTGGAAGAGCGCACCCATACCGGGGATCGCGAAGATGAACTCCGTGATGATGGCTCCACCGAGCAGCCCGCCGAGGTCGGTCGCCACGAGCGTCGTGATCGGGATCAGCACGTTGCGGAATGCGTGGCGGACGACCACCACCCGCTCGGGCATGCCCTTGGCTCGGGCGGTGCGCACGTAGTCCTGGCTGAGCACCTCGATCATGCCGGCGCGGGCATAACGCGTGTACCCCGCGAACGAGATCGTCAGCAGCGAGATCGTCGGAAGCAGCAGGTGGAAGAAGACGTCCAGACCGACGCGCCACATGTTGTCGGGAGCGTATCCCGGCGTCGAGGAGCCGACCGTGGCGATCGGGCGTCCGTTCATGTCCTCCATGTAGCCGGGGAAGGACTGCATGAACCGGTCGATGAGGATGATGACGCTGATGATGACAGCGACGAGCACGCCGATGCGCATGTTCTGCGCGCGATCGTCGCCGCCGACGAAGAAGCCGGCGGCGAAGCCGACGGCCAGTGCCACGACGAAGAGGATGCCGATGGTGGCGAACGTCGAGACGTCGAACAGGCCCTGCAGCGCGAAGTAGCTGATGATGCCGGCGACGGCGACGATGCCGGCGGTCAGCAGCGCACGGCGCTGATGGATGCCGGCGATCAGCACGGTGACGCCCAGAGCAGCGCCGGCGCTCAGCACGATGATCCCGACGGGACCGAACCCGGGTGTCAGGAACCAGCCGGTGACGCTCATGTAGAGCAGAAGACCCGTGGTGAGCACGAAGCTCGTCCCGCCGGAGGTGATGCGACGGCGGGCATCGCCGCCGACGACCGCCTGCACGATCAATGCCACGACGATACCGACGATCACGGCGACGACGATCGGGATCACTGGGTCTTGCAGGAAGTCGTTGAAGCCGATGGCGACGAAGTTCTTGAGAAGCGCGGCGGCCAGGAACGAGGGCAGCGAGTACAGGAACAGGCTCAGGACGGTGAACGACACGTCGAAGCCGCTGTTCTCGCGCAGAGCCGACAGGATTCCGGTGGAGATGCCGAAGAGGATGGCCAGCAGCAGCGCCGCCGTGACCATCTGGATGGTGGACACCATCGCGATCGGCAGGACGTCGGTGACGGGGGCGCCCTGGAAGGTGGTGCCCAGGTCGCAGGCGTTCGCGAAGGGGATGAGGCACTTGGCGGCGCCGCCGACCCACATCGCCCAGCGAAGCGGAGGCGCGACGTCCAGGTTGGCGAGCTGAATTCGCGCTTCGATCAGCTGCTGCTTGTTCGGGTTGTTGGAAGAGCGGAGGTCCTCGAGGGGATCCGTCGACAGAGCGACGAGATTGAACATCACGAAGGATGCCGCGAGGAGGATGAGGATCGACACACCGACCCTACGGAGAATGAAACCGACCAAAGGTCACTCACTTCGACGTGCGACGGGCGGGCGGCATCGGGTTGCGATCGCCTCGCCCATCGGTTGACAGACAGGGGCCAGGGTGGCGCCTTCGGGATCTACCGTAGACGCCACCCTGGCGTGGGTACTACTTGGTGTTGGTGCTCTGCTTGACGGACCACTCCCAGTTGTTCCAGATCGGACCGGTCTGGTTGCCCATGTACTTCACGCCGTCCAGCTTGCTGGAGACGCCGTAGATGCCGGGCGCCTGGAAGAGGGGCAGGCCGTAGCCCTCGGTGAACGCCGTCTTGTCGATGCTCAGCATGAGCTGCGTCAGCTTGTCCTTGTCGAGCGTCGTCTGCGTGGCGATCGCATCGTCGTTCGCGGCGGTGAACTTGTTGTAGTTTCCACCACCGTCGGTCGAGAACAGCTGCGGGATCTGCGCCGTGCCGATACCCGGGGAGATCCACCCGAACAGCGACGCGTCGTAGTTGCCCGCCGACAGCAGGGTCGACCACTTGGGGTCGCCACCGTCGACGACCTGGAAGCCGGCCTTGGCTGCGGAGGACTGGATCGCCTGGAATTCGTCCACGCGGTTCGGGTTCTTCGTGTTGTAGAGGATCTTCACGGTCGGCGTCTTGCCGGCGAGGAGCTCCTTGGCCTTGGCGACGTTCGCGTCGAGCTTGGACGGGTCGTACTTGTCCGAGCCGTTCTGGGCGACGGTGGTCGCGTACTCCGACTGGCTCGGCAGCCACAGCTGCGAGTCGAGGACCTTGGCGTCGGGGTTGACCGGCGTGACGATCGCGTCGAGGATCTGCTGACGCGGGATCGTGAGGAGGAAGGCCTCGCGGACGGTCGGGTCCTTGAACACCTCGGAGCCGAAGTTCAGGTCGAGGTGGTCGTAGGAGACCTGGTCACCGGTCATGACCTGGGCGCCGGAGACGGCCTCGAGGGACTTCTTCGTGTCGGCGGACGCCTGCGGGTAGACGAGGTCGACCTCGCCGTTCTGCAGGGCGGTGACCTGCGCGGCGGCGTCACCGATGACACGCATGACGAGCTTGTCGATCTTCGGGGCGAGAGCGCCCTTGTAGTTCGGGTTGTGCTCGAAGGTGAGCGACTGACCCGGAGTCCACGCCGACAGCACCCAGGGACCCGAGGAGACGAGAAGGTCCTTGTCGGTCGGGAACGACGTGATGTCGTAGCCCGTGTTGACGAAGTCCGCAGCCTTCTTCAGGGTGTCGTTCGCAGCCGCCGGAGCGGACTTGTCGCCGTGCGGCAGGCTCTTCAGCAGCGCCGTCAGGTCGGCCGCCGACGCGAGGCCGGCCTTCTTGGCGACGACGTGAGCCGGCGTCGTGAGGCCGCCCTGACCGACACCGAACAGGATGTCCCAGTCCACGTACGGCTTCGCATAGGTCAGCGTGATGGAACGGTTGTCGTCACCGACGACCGGGAACGACGTGGAGTCCAGACCTGCCGTCGAGCCCGCGAGCTGGAAATACTGCGTACCCGAGGTGACGTTCCCGTCCGCGTCCGTGGTGGCAGAGTCGTAGTAGCCCGAGCCGATGGCCCAGCCCAAGACCATGTCATCGGCGGTGATGGGCTCGCCGTCCGACCACTTCAGGTCCTTGTTGAGGGTGTACTTGACCGTCAGGGGGTCGTCCGAGGTCTTCTCGAACGTGCCGAACGACTCGTCCTTGACGATGTTGAAGCTGTTGTCCGGGTACAGGAAACCGCCGGCCGTCAGGTACTGGTACTGACCGTTGGTGTCCAGGTTGCCCTGCGGCGTGTTGCTGTTCAGCGACGTCAGGTCGTTCACGATGGCCATCGTGACGGTGCCACCGGTCGGCGCAGCGTTGGTGGCGTTGCCGCCGCCGCTGGCCGTGCAGCCCGTCAGGGCGAGGGCGCCGGCCGCGGTGACCGCGGCAAGTGCTCCCCAGCGTGACTTCTTCAATTTTCCTCCTGGGTAAGGGATGGGTGCGCAGGCGGGTGAAACACCCACGGCGCGGATACCGAAACCATAAGTTCTGATCAGCGTTGATCAAAACCGTTAGGGAAAACGTTACAGACCCTTAACTCAGTTCAGGGCGGATATGGCAATCTGACAAGGTGAGTGATTCCGGGGCCGCCGAACTGCCAAGGCTGAGGGGGAAGCGCGCCCGGTTGTGGTGGGAGATCAGCATTGTGCTCGCTCTTTCGGTGGGGCGCTCGGCGGTCTCCTCGGTGCTCGCACTCGTCCAGGCGCTGACGCGCGACCAGGCCCTGGCAGACCAGTCGACCTCCTTGAACCCGGGCGCGAACGCGGCCCAGTTCTGGGACGTCCTCAACCAGTGCCTGGCCCAGTTCTTCGCGTTCGCCCCCATCGCCCTGGCGATCTACCTGCTCTGGGAGCCCGGCCTCTCGGCCTTCCGCCGGATCGGCTTGGACTTTCGCCTCTTCGGACGGGACCTCGGTGCAGGCGCACTGCTCGTCGCCGTCATCGGCATCCCGGGGCTCGGCCTCTACGTCGCCGGGCGTGCACTGGGGATCACCGTGCAGGTCGATGCCGCGCCGCTCGACTCCTCGTGGTGGACGATTCCGCTCCTGCTGCTGGCAGCCGTGCGTGCCGGCCTGACCGAAGAGGTCATCTTCATCGGCTACCTGTTCGACCGTCTGCGGCGGCTCGGATGGGGGACGTGGACGATCATCCTGTCGACAGCTGCGCTGCGCGGCGCATATCACGCCTACCAAGGGTGGGGACCGATCGCCGGCAACATCGCGATGGGCATCGTGTTCGGGTGGGTCTATCAGCGCTGGGGCCGCGTGATGCCCCTGGTGATCGCGCACACCCTCATCGACGTCATCGCCTTCGTGGGCTATCCCCTGGCCGCCGCCTGGTGGCCCGGCGTCTTCGCCTGACCCACCGGCCCTATGCTCCCGCGCCGGCCACCGCCCGGCCCGCACCGACCACCGCCCGGTCCGCGAGACACGCGCGGCGCACCGAGACACGCGCTGCACACCGGTGTTTCGGTGCACGGACCGTGTCTCGCGGGACGAGCGGGGGTTCCTCCCCACATCGAGAGACGGGCGCGGCTCCTACGGAAAGCGGTGAGCAGCGGAGGCGGCGACTCATCGCCGGGTGCAATGGCGACATGCCAACCGCGATCGCTACGCCAGATGTCCGAGAGTGCCCGGTGCCGTTGATCACGCGAGGCGGCGAGCCGCACGTCGATCGCGCGGTGCGGCGCGGGGAACTCATTCGCGTGATGCGCGGGGTGTACGCCCCGGCGCAACTGTGGCGGGATCTGCCGCCTTGGGATCGCTACCTCGCTCGCGTCCATGCGGCCGTGCGGGTCTACCCCGACGTCGTCTTCGTACGGGAGGCCGCGGCCGCGCTCCGCGGGCTCCCCGTCTTCGGCGAACCGCCGCACGTCCATGCCGTCGCCCTCGGCTCACGAGCGACGCACGCCGTCGGGGAGGTCCGGCTGCATGCCGCCGAACGCCCGCCGCAGTTCGACGACGTGAGCGGTGTGCTCGTCGCGACAGGTGCCGAAGTCGCCGTGGATGCCGCACGACTACGGCATCCCGCTGTCGCCCGTGCGACGGCCGATGCCGCACTCCGGGCCGATCCGCACCTCACCACCGGCTGCATGCGGGCGATGAGCGAGACCCACCCGTCCTCGCGAGGCCGCCGTCGCGCACGCGACGTGTTCGACCGCGCGTCGGCGGTTGCCGAGTCACCGCTGGAGTCCGTGAGCGCGACGGTTATCGAGGCGCTCGGTTTTCCTGTTCCGGAGATGCAGCGATGGGTGCGAGGTCCAGAGCCGGGAGAGGACGACCGCGTCGACTTCGCATGGCTGCGCAACGGCCATCTCGTGGCGGGAGAGGCCGACGGAGACCTCAAGTACGGCGGCGCTT
>NZ_MKRU01000083.1:79749-81481 GCF_001897985.1 Microbacterium sp. 69-7
CAAACAAATCGGCCTGCCCGGCTTCGGCAAGAACGCCATGTCCACCCGTGACGGCGAGCCACTGGACCTGGAAAGCCCGGAAGACTTTTATGTGCGCGCCGTCTGCAATATTGCCTACCAGGCCGGCAAGCCGGTGGGCGAAGCATCAGACGACGACATCGCCATTACCGGCCTGACGCGGTGGATGCCTACGATTGCCGAACGCCTCAAGCCCGAAGAAGTGCGCCGGGTCGCCATGGTCATGAGCCGGGGCGGGCGTTTCGACCGCATTGAAAATGCATGGGACGGCGACAGGCTGAAGGTGAAGCCCAAGGCTCCCATCAATTTCTGGAATGAAAGCGTCGCCGCCATGCGTCACTCCATGACGGGCGAACGGCTGGTCGGTTGCCCCACCTGGTATCCCACGCGCTTTGCCGACGGCAGCGCCATGCGGCCGGGATTGAGGATAGCCTTGGGATCGAATTCGGCCTTGAGCCGGGCTGAAAGCGCGGCCAGATGCGGCGGCTGCGGCTGGAACACCGGAACGGCGGCACGATGCGCCGCCGCGGCGCGAACAAGCGTGGCGTGGCCGCCGCCATGCTTGCGGATCAATCCCCGCAACAGCTCTGCCTCGGGATCGTTCTCGCGCATCGAGAGCCACACCAGCCCGCCCTGCCAGTCGTAGAAGGCGTCGACCGCCGCCTGCATGCGCAAGGTCATCACCATGTGATGCGCCTCGGCCGGGGCCATCGACACGCGCCAGACCGCTCCTTGGGTCGATGCGAAGGGCACGCAATCCCTGATATCGCGCCAGATAGTCCTGGACGCCTCGCCGGCGATGTCCTCCAGAGGTCCGGCCTTACCGAGCAGTTGCCGGAGCGCCTCCGTACGGTAGACGACCGACGGGCCAAAACCCTCGACACGCAGCAGCGTCGCCGCATCGCTGCCAAGCCTGCCACCGGCGACACGCGCCGCGATCCGCTCCGGCAGGTGGGCGGCGCTCGACACTTCGGCGCTGGAGCCGAGCGCCAGCGCCATGGCGGCAACGGCGGCATCGTCGAGCAGGCCGCGAATGGCCAGGGTCACCTCGGTCTCGGCCGCCGGCAACACCTTGAAGGTGACGTCGGTGAGCACGGCGAGCGTGCCCCATGAATTGGCCATCAGCTTGGAGAGTTCATAGCCGGTGACATTCTTGACGACGCGCCCGCCCGACTTGAAGGCCTCGCCACGCCCCGAGACAGCGCCGACACCGAGGATATGGTCGCGCGCGGCACCCGCCTTCAGCCGCCGTGGCCCGGACAAGTTCGCGGCAAGCACGCCGCCGATCGTTCCGTTCTTGCCCCCTTGGCCCGGCTCGCCGCCGAGCAGCGGGCCGTAATCCATCGGCTCGAAGGCGAATTGCTGACCGTTTTCCGTCAGCAGTTGCTCGATCTCGGCGAGCGGCGTGCCGGCCTTCGCCGACAGCACCAGTTCGGCCGGCTCGTAGAGCGTGACGCCGGTAAGCTTCGACAAGTCGAGCGTATGCTCGGTCTGCAGCGGGCGGCCTATGCCGCGCTTGGAACCATGGCCGAGGATTTCCAACGACATCTCTTCAGCCGCCGCCCATTGGACGGTGGAGAGGACTTCGGCGGATGAGCACGGGGTGAAGGTGGTCATGAGTGCACCCAGTTCCTCGCCCCCGCAAAGCGGGGGAGAGGTGGCTCGGGCGAAGCCCGAGACGGAGAGGGGGCCATCATAGAGCGCTGTCTCCATT
>NZ_MKRU01000084.1:0-68264 GCF_001897985.1 Microbacterium sp. 69-7
GGAAGTGGTCGGGGACGTTCAGGGCGAGGATGTTCGCCGAGGTGCCGACGAGGAAGAAGCCGACCACGCCCAGCAGCAGATAGGCGGCGCCGATGGTGGCGTTGACCGTCTTGGCGGCGCGCACGCCGCTCAGGCCCGCGATCACGAGCGCGGCACCGATGAGAAGGTGCGCGATGTTGTGCAGCGGGTTCACGGCGAAGATCCTCAGCAGCAGTCCGCCGTCGGTGGCGAGGAATCCCACGCCGCCGGTGACGGCGAAGCCCAGGGCGCCGACGACGAGGTAGACGGCGCCGAAGACGGTGGCGACGAGACGGTTCGGTGACGAGTTCATGACGGACCTCCTGTTCGGGTCGCGACCGGTGTCGTGACGGAGGTTGTTCGAGGCGCGACGCCGAACGGATTGGCGGGCGGGCTGCGCGTCAGGCGAGCCGCGCCGCCACGATCCGTGTCGCCGCCTGCGCATCGAGTCGATGACCGACCGACTCCGGCGAGACGATCAGCTCGGCGTGCGGCATCGCCGCCGCGAGGCGCTCGGCAGCCGCGCTGAGGAACGGGAAGGTCTGCTGACCGCAGAGGATCGTCACCGGGACGTCGACGGCGAGCATGGCATCGGTCGGCGTGGACAGCTCGCGCGCGAGTGTCGCGTCGTAGACGGTCGACTGTGCCAGCGGCACCACGCCGGCGAAGGCGTCGGTCGCGCGGAACTGCGCGATCATCGCGTCGGGAAGTCCGACCGCCTCGCGCTGGAACAGGACGACGGCCTCCTCGCGATCTCCCGCGTCGACGAGCGCCTGGATGCGCGAGGGGAGATCGGGAGCCGGCTCGTGGACGCCGAAGTGGAACGGGGGTTCGGACAGGAACAGTGCGCGCACCGGCACGCCCGTCTCGGCGACGAGGGATGCCGCGTACAGGCCGATCACCGCGCCGGAGGAGTGGCCCAGCACCGCCGCCTCCCCTCCCGCGCCGGCGATGACGGCCGCCAGATCCTCCGCCTCCCGACGCACCGAGAACGGCTTCGTGTCGCCGCTGTCGCCGCGGGCGCGCCGGTCGTATGTGATCGCCCGGAGGCCCGCATCGGCCAGCGCCGCGCCGAGCGCGGCGGCATCCTTCGCCGTCGACAGGGCGCCGTTGACGATCACGACGGCGGGCCCCGATCCGGTGTCGTGGACGGCGAGTCGGGTTCCGTCGGCGGAGGTCACATGATGCATGGCCCGATGCAAGCACCGACCCTCGACGTCGTCAAGACATCGCGTGGCGTCGGAGCGCAGGGGGCGGATTCAGAGCAGGTCGGCGCGGTGCACGAGTGCGCCGGCGCCGATGAGCGGGGCATCCCCGCCCAGCCCGGCACGCACGACCTTCAACCGCCCGGCGTAGGCGTTGACGGCGCTGTCGCGAACGACGCGTTCGATGCGGTCCGGATAGTCGTCCGCCACGAACGAGAACCCGCCGCCGACGACCGCCAGCTCGAGATCCAGCAGGGTCGCCGCGCTCGTGAGACCGACGCCCACCGCGTGCGCGGACCGCGCGACCGCCGCGACCGCCACGTCCTCGCCCGCGCGGTACGAGACCGCGAGCTCCTCGCCGGTCGTGCCCGCCCAGCCCTGGGCGCGCGCCCAGGCGACCGTGTGCGGTCCCGAGGCACGCTGCTCGAGGGTGGATGCCGCCGGCTCGCCGTCGACGTCGGCGACGAGGATCTGCCCGAGGTGTCCCGCGTTGCCCGAACCACCGGCGACGAGCCGCCCATCCGACACGATGCCGCCGCCGACACCCGTCGACACGACGAACACGATCGCGTTGCGCACCCCGCGTGCGGCACCCCGCCACGCCTCGGCGAGGGCGATGCACGTGCCGTCCAGGCGCAGCGTCACGGCGTCCAGCCCACTTGCGGTTCGCACCGCCGCCACGATGGCGAATCCGTGCGCCGCGGGAAGGTTGATCGGCGCGATGGTGCCGGCGGTGATGTCGATCGGCCCGGCCGCGCCGATGCCCGCCGCGACGACCTCGTTCCACCGCGGGGGCGCGCGGCATCCGTCGATCACCTCCGTGAGGCCGCGCTCGAGCACGGTGAGGTCCGTGGCGGCGCCCGCGCCGGTCGGGGTGCGGTGGCGCGAGCCCTCGATGATCGCGCCGTCCGCGTCGACGAGGGCGCCCTCGATCTTCGTGCCGCCGAGATCGATCGCCAGTGCCAGAGTCATGCCGCGTCCTTGAGGAGTCGTCGAGAGGGGCGGGGCCGGGAGTATGCCGGGCGCCGTATAGATGTAAGCGTAGTGTCGGCGCCAGCGATCGGCACCCGCCTTTGGCTTCGCCCCACGGGCATCGTCTCCCGCGATGGACCGCCGATCAACGGAGCCGGTCATGGCCACACTCACCCCCGCATCCACTCTCGGCCCGATCCGACAGACGTACGCGACGTCGGAGACGTTCCCGCCGGTCGCGCGTTCGTACACCCAGGTGTCGCAGGTGGTGAAGGAACTCGGGCTGCTGCGCCGGGCTCCGGTCTTCTACGCTCTCGTCGGCTCGGCGCTGGCCCTCTGCCTCGCCGGATGCGTCGCCGGCTTCGTCCTGCTGGGCCAGAGCTGGTTCCAGCTGCTCATCGCGGCGGCGCTCGGCATCGTGCTGACCCAGGTGGCGTTCCTCGCCCACGAGGCGGCGCACCGGCAGATCCTGTCCTCGGGGCCGGCGAACGATCGCCTTGCGCGCATCCTCGCCGCCGGCGTCGTCGGCATCAGCTACTCGTGGTGGGACTCCAAGCACTCCCGCCACCACGCCAACCCCAACCGCGTGGGCAAGGACCCCGACATCGAGGTCGACACGATCTCGTTCCTCGTCGAGGATGCCGTGCAGGCCCGCGGCATCCGCCGGTTCATCACCCGCCGCCAGGGCTGGTTCTTCCTCCCGCTGCTGACGTTGGAGGGGCTCAACCTGCACGCGCACGGCATCCGCCACCTGCTGTCGCGGCAGCCGGTGAAAAAGCGCGGACTCGAGTTGGCGCTCATCACGACGCGACTCGCGGTCGTCATCGTCCCGGTCTTCCTGCTCCTGCCGCTCGGGATGGCCTTCGCCTTCCTCGGCGTGCAGCTCGCCGTGTTCGGCGTGTACATGGGGGCATCGTTCGCCCCGAACCACAAGGGCATGCCCGTCATCGATGCGAACGCCCGACTGGACTTCTTCACCAAGCAGGTGCGCACGTCCCGCAACATCAACGGCGGCTGGTGGGCCACCTGGATGTTCGGCGGCCTCAACCACCAGGTCGAGCACCACCTGTTCCCGAGCATGGCCCGCCCGCACCTCTCGCGCGCACGCGCCGTCGTGCGTGACTACTGCAAGGGCGCCGGCATCCCGTACACCGAGACGAGCGTGTGGCGCTCATACGCCATCGTCATCGACTACCTGAACCGCGTCGGCCTCGCGGCGCGCGATCCGTTCGACTGCCCGATGGTCGCCGGCTACCGCCGCGCCTGACGGCCCACGGCGGCGCCGGCTGCGGTCGCGTCAGGCGTTGCGCTTCACGACGCGCATGAGCCACGCGATGATCGCGATGAGCAGAATGACCAGTCCGATCCACAGCAGGAACTTCGCCGCCTCGACGAAGACGCCGAGAAGGATCAGGACGATACCGACGATGAGAAGGATGAGTGCGAGTGCCATGCGCTCAGTGTGCCCTCGTCGCGAGCGCGGGCGCGGGGGGTTGACATCGTCGCGGGAGGCTGTCAAGCCCCTCGTCGAGGCCGCCCGGTTCGGCTGTACTGAGGATCACCATCCCACGTACTGACGATCCCCGGCGAGGTCGAACCGTGAAAGACATCCTGATCGAGGGGCATCGCATCCTCACGACCGATGACGTCGCGGATGCGGTGCTGACGTACGCGCAGCGACTGAACCAGACCGGCTCCACCGACATCGTCGAGTTCCCCAGCATCGACGACGGTGCCCTCAGCGTCTGCCGGATGCTCCTCGGCAGCGGCATCCCCGTCGCCGTCTTGGATGCGACGACCTCGCTCGCCTCCGACATCCTGGGTGCCGACCGGGCGTGCGCGGAGATCTCCCGACGCACGGCGGCGCTCGCCTGACGGATCGAGCCGATCGGGGCGTACGTGACTCGCACGTTACTCTGGAGCGGTGGGACGGTTCAGTTACGACGGCAATGTGAAAGCCGATTTCGACGATCGCGTGCTCGCGCACCTGCAGGTCGTCATCAGTCAGAAACTCCGCCGCGGCGAGACATTCACCTTCACATGGCGCAACGACACGAGCCTCGGTGACGGGCGCACGGCCATCTGGCTGCACCCGCACGCGTCGATCGTCTACTCGTACCACGGCAGCCGTCAGCCCGCCCTGAACCGGGCGTGGCTGGAGGCGCTGACGCACGCCGCGAACTCGACGGCGGGGTTGCAGATCGTCCCCGAGCCCGAGGGGCCTTACTCCGGTGAGGTCTTGACCGGCTGACGGCCTCGCGCGTCGCACGGGCGAGGGGACCTGTCAATCCCCTCGCCCCGCCGGCTGGTTTCCCCGACACTGGGGGAGAAGGCGGTGACGATGATGACGGCGACGACGCAGACAGCGCATGTCGGCGGCCACCTCGAACTCCTCCCGATCGATGAGGATGCCTGGCGGTTGTGCGACCGGCGCGTGAGCGCACGCGACGCCGAATTCGTCGTGGCCTACATCGAGCGCACGGACGACGGGTTCGAGACGGTCTGGATCAGAGGCGGTGCTCGGCGATCACGTCTGTCGTCGCTGGAGGAGTGCGTCGAAAGAGGCGAAGAGATCCTCCGGGCGCAAGAACAGTCGACCTCGAGCCGGCCGGTTCCGATCCCGCACTTCCCTCCGGCGCGCGGACTCTGAAGCGATCAGTCGTCGGCGACGGCGACCGTCTGGGGAGCGTTGTCCGCGTCACCCTCGACCGACTCGATCTGCTCTTCGGTGAGCTGGATGCCGCCGGACGTGCTCGCCGACTGGGCCAACTCTTCGATCCATGCACGGTTCAGCTCGGTGGGTTCGGGATCGTCGAAAACGAAGCGCAACGGGATCGATGGATGCAGCCAGATGGTGCTGCGGCCTCGCGTCTCGCCGTCGGGGTGCTGCCACGACACGGTGAAGCTCTCGCCGCGGCGGAGCTTGGTGGCCACGACCACCTTCAGGTGTGCGAGCACCCTGTCCTCGATATGGATCGGAGTAGCCGAGCCCCCGTAATAGATCGTGCCCACGGTGCGATTGTAGGCCGTGCGGCGGCGATCAGGGAGCGACGAGACTCACGCCGGCCTGCACGAGCGCGTTCGCGAGAGGGGGAGGTGGGGGAGCGTCGGTGATGAGGTAGTCGACGCCCTCGAGGGGGGGCGACCTGGGCGAAGAGCCGACGTCCGAGTTTGGAGGAGTCGGCGAGCACCGCCGTCCGGTCGGCGCGGTCGATCAGCTCCGCCATCATGGTCGCGTCGCCGAGGTTGCTCGTCGAATACCCGGACCCTGCGTGATCGTGCCGACGGCTCCGCCGAACACGTAGAGGTCGCGAAACGCCGACGGGGCGATCTCCGCGGGGATCCTCAGATTGTTGGTCGCGATCGTCAGATCGCGGTGTCCTCGGAGGGCGGGAACGACGTGGCTGATCGCGGCGGCCGAGGGCGATGTCGTCGCCAGCGGCCGCGGTGAGCTTCTGGTCGCGCGGCCACCGGCGCCGTAACCTGTCGCGTTCGGTGCCCGGGCGGGCGGCGTCAGGAGATGCGGGAGAGCTCGCCGAGGCGGTGCCAGGTGCGGTTGTGGTAGACCAGCGCGTCGCCGGGCTCGCCCGGGGCGACGTCGCGCTCGAGCTGGGACTGCAGCGCGTGCGCCGCGAACACGGTGGAGCCGCCGGCATCCATCCGCTCGATGACGGCGCACCGCACCCACGCGCGCACATCGTGGTACACCGGCTCGCCGGTGACCAGACGTGACCACGGCTGCGACCCGTCGAAGCGATCGACGCCGCTGGTGGCGCCGAGGCGGGCGAGGTCGAGGTCGTGGGCGTCGAGCAGGTGGACGACGACCGTCTCGGCCTTCGCGAGCACGGCGGCCGACGATGAGAGGGCCGACACCGAGAAGATCAGCAGGGGAGGCTCGGCGCTCACGCTCGCGACACTCGTCGCGGTGAGCGCGACCGGTCCGTCGCCGGCGTCGGCGGTGATGACGGCGACGCCGCCCGGGTGGCCGCGGAAGAGCGCCTTGAACTCGTCGGCCGACAGCGACGACGAGAAGCCCGGTGAGGTGAGGTCGGTGGTGTGGTGGGCGGGGGCATCGACCGGCACGGCGATCGGTGCGGTGGGCGACGAGGTCATATCTCCACGGTAAACGCCCTGGCGCAGGCCGGCTCCGTCAGACGCAATACGGCGACATGTCCGGAGCCGTGATCCGTCAGGAAGAGGCTGCGGCGAGAGCCCGGTCCAGGTCGGCGATGAGGTCGGATGCCGTCTCGATGCCGATCGAGAGCCGGATGAGTCCGTCGCCGATTCCGAGCCGCTCCCGCTCCTCGGGCGGGAACGACACGTGCGTCGTCGTCGCCGGATGCAGCGCCATCGAGCGGACATCGCCGATGTTCGTCATACGGCTGATGAGGCGAAGGCTGTCGAAGAAGCGCTCCGCGGCGGCCCGTCCGCCCCGGACGGTGAAGGCGAACACCGATCCGGCGTGGCCGCCGAAGCGCTCTCGCGAGATGCCGTGGAAGGGGCTCGTGGGCAGAGCCGCGAAGTCGACGCTCTCCACGGCGGGGTGCGTCGCCAGCCACGCGGCGACGATCTCGGCATTCTCGAGGTGCTTCGCCATGCGCAGCGACAGGGTTTCGATGCCCTGCTGCAGCAGGAACGAGTTGACCGGCGACAGAGCGGCGCCGAGATCGTTGACGATGCCGAAGCGCAGGTAGGCCTCGAGTGCGCGCTCGCCGTGGCTGTCCACGAGCGCGGGGCGGCCCGGGGCGGCCGGCGCGGTCAGCCCCGGGTAATCGCGGGACGAGCCAGCCCAGTCGAAGCGGCCGCCGTCGACGATCACACCCGACAGGGCGGCGCCGTGCCCGGTGAGGAACTTCGTCGAGGAGTGCACGACGACATCGGCGCCGTGCTCGAGCGGGCGGATCAGGTACGGGGTCGCGACGGTGTTGTCCACGATCAGCGGGATCGTGTGCCGCTGTGCGATGCGAGCGACCGCGGCGACGTCGACGAGGTCGTTCTTCGGGTTGGGGATCGTCTCGACGAAGATCGCCTTCGTCTGCGGCGTGATCCGCCGCTCCCACTCGTCCTCGTCCGCAGCGTCGCGGACGTAATCGGTCGACACGCCCAGTCGTGCGAAGGTGCGATCGAACAGGATGCGCGTGCCGCTGTAGATGCTCGCGGTCGAGACGAGGCGTTCGCCCGCGCCGGCGAGGCCCAGCAGCAGCGCCGTGATCGCCGCTTGGCCCGAGCCGACGACGATCGCCCCGGTCCCTCCTTCGAGCGAGGCGATACGACGCTCGGCGACCTCGTGGGTCGGATTGAGGTTGCGGGAGTACAGCTGACCCGTCTCGGCGCCCGTGAAGCGGTCCTCGGCTTGCGCGAACGAGTCGAAGCGATAGGCGGCCGTCAGGTAGATCGGGGTGATGCGCGCGCCGTGGTTGCGCTCGTCGACCTCGCCGGCGTGCACCTGTCGGGTGTCGAAACCGTAGTCGGCGCTGTCGGGCTGCGTGCTCACCAGCACAGATTAGGGCGGCGCGGGCGATTGTGACGGATCGGCCGTAACACTTCGCGGCATCCCTTGCGCGTGGGCCTCCACCGGCGCCGCTAGCGTGGAACCATGAGCGACAAAGCACGCTGGGCGGTCCTGGGCGCCGGCGTCATCACGGGTGACTTCCTCGCGGCGCTGCCGCACGCCGAACACGGAGTCCTGCACGCCGTGGGCGCGCGCGACGGCATCCGGGCGCGTGAGTTCGCCGACCGGTACGGCGCTGCGGTCGCCGGCACGTACGACGAGGTGCTCGCGCGCGACGACGTGGATGCCGTGTACATCGGCACCGTCCACACGACCCACGCCGAGCTCGCCCACGCCGCGCTCGATGCGGGCAAGGCGGTGCTGTGCGAGAAGCCGCTGGGCATCTCGGTCGCCGAGACGGAGGCCGTGCTCGCCCACGCTGCGCGCGTCGGGCTTCCCGTCGTCGAGGCGTTCAAGTACCGCTTCGGTCCGTTCGCAGAGCAGCTGCGCCGGCTCGTCTCCTCCGGCGCGATCGGCGAGCTGCGATCGGTGGACTCCACGCTCGGGTTCGCCGCCGACGCTCATGACGGGCGTCTGTTCGACCCGGCGACCGCCGGCGGTGCGATCCTCGATGTCGGGTGCTACCCGGCATCCCTCGTCGTGGGGCTGGCCGCGTGGGCGGGCATCGACCACCCGCCCGTGATCGTGGACGCCGACGGCGTCGTCGGCGCCGTCGATGAGCAGGCCCGGGCCACGATCGCGTTCGGCGGGTTCGAGGCGCGGATCGCGACGGCGATCACCGCGGACCTTCCCCGCCGTGCGGTGGTGCGCGCAGCGGAGGGCGTCCTCGAGATCGAGAACGTCTGGGGCAGTCGCGTGGTCTCGACCGCCGACGCCGTGCTGCGCCGCCCCGACGGCACCGTCGAGCGGATCCACACGGCGACGATCAGCCCGATGGCCATCGAGGCCGATGCCACGATCCTGGCCCTGCGGGACGGGCGCACCGAGGCGCCCGAAATGCCGTGGGCGCAGACCCGCAGGACCGCACGCCTGCTCGAGGACTGGCGGGCCGCGATCGGCTGAGCCGGGTCGTGCTGTGCGCTCGCCGCTGTGGAGTTCACAGAATCGGAAACCATCAACGGATGCGCAACCGCTGCCGGTTCAGCGCCTGCGGAACAGACCGCGCCGGCGCCGAGGCTCGGACTCCGACGGCGGGGTGGATGCCGCCGCGGCGCGCCGCCGCCGGCGCTCGTGCCACGCGGCGACCTCGGCGTCGACGTCGCGGGTGGCCGTCACGACGGGCGGACCGCCCTGGAGCTGGCGGCGGGCCTCGACCACGCGGCGGTTGAAGTCCTCGACGTGGGCGCGCACGTCGGCGTCGCGCGTCAGGGTGTCGAGGGTCTGTGTGAACTCGGCATCCTCGGTGCGCAGCATCAGCGCGGCAGGACCGAGGCCGGTGAGGCGCTCGTTCTGGATCTTGCGGCGGATCCACCAGTCGGGGTCGTGGTGATCGCCGAGGCCTTCCAGCGGCTTGCCGGCGCCGGGCAGGTCGTCGAAGTCTCCGCGGCGGATCGCCTGCTGGATGGCCGTCTCGACGTACAACGCGCGTTCGTGGGCTGTGGGCGTGCCGTGCGCGCGGGGAGGTGCATCGTCGGCGCCGTCCGCGGCGGGACTGTCCCCGGACGCGCGCGCCTCCTGCGCGATCCGGTAGCGCGCCGCCTCCAGGCGCGGATCCTCGCTCATGCGTCCAGGTTAGGCGCCGGCGCGCTCAGACGGCCCGGATCGTCGCCGAGGCCGGACCGTGCAGCTGTCCGTGCAGGCGTTCCATGCGGGCATCCAGCAGGGATGCCGAGTCGGCCGCCTCTTTGAGTTCGGCGAGCAGTCCGTCGGGAACCGCGCCGGCGTACTTGTAGTAGATCTTGTGCTCGAGGCTCGCCCAGAAGTCCATCGCGATCGTGCGGAACTGCACCTCGACGGCGACGTCGACCCGCCCCGACGAGAGGAACACGGGGACCTCGACGATCACGTGCAGACTCTTGTAGCCGTTGGCCTTCGGGTGGGCGATATAGTCCTTCACCTCGCGCACGGTGATGTCGTCCTGCTGGGTGAGCAGGTCGAACAGGCGGTAGGCGTCCTTCGTGAAGCTCGTCGTCACCCGGATGCCGGCGATGTCGGTGATGGCCGCGCGGATCGCGTCGAAGCTGGGGTCGACACCCTTACGCGTGATCTTGTCGACGAGGCTGTCGGCCGACTTCACCCGACTGGAGACGTGCTCGATCGGGTTGTAGTCGTGCATCAGCAGGAATTCGTCGCGGAGGATGCCGAGCTTGGTCTCGACCTCCCGCAGGCCGAACTGGTACTCGAGCAGGAAACGCTGGAACTCGTCGCGCATCATCCGCAGCTGCTCGGCCGAGAAGGTCGTCACTCCCTCGTCGGTCGAGATGGACAGGGGCTGCGAAATCGCTTCCATGGTCTCGACCGTAGCCAGCCCTCCTCGGCGCCGGCTGTGCGAACCGGGGGAATCCGGCCGAGCGCCAGGCGAGAATGGAGGGATGCCGTCGTCCACCCCGCCCGCCCGCTTCGGTGACCGCGTGCGGGCCGAGGCGGCCCACGTCGCGCGGAGCCTCGCGACGTTCGGTCCTGCGCGCGGACGGCGCTGGCCGGTGCCGTCTCGCTCGGGCCGCCCGGACCGGTGTTCTTCGTGCTGGTCTTCGGTCTGTCTGCGCAGATCACCTCGCGGCACGGCGGTGCGCGCGCCGTGGACCCGGCGGTCTACCTCGCCGTCGTCGCCGCGTCGGGCGCGTTCGCCTGCCTGCTGGTCGCCGCACCGCTGCTGTTGCCGCGGTACCGCCGCGAGCGGCCTCGACCGCGTGCGGAGCTCTTTCCGCTGCAGTGGTCGGCGCTCGCGCAGACCCTCACGCTGCGTGCGGCGATCGTGGGCGTCGCGGGCGTGGCCGCGGCGGTGGTCGTCGACCCGGCACGCTCGTACTGGATCGTCTGCGCGGGTCTGGCCGTGGTCGGGCTGCCGGTGGGGCGCCGGGATGCGGCGGAGCGCGGCGTCCACCGCACCGTGGGCACCGTGGTCGGCGGCGCGCTGTATCTCGGGCTGGCGTTCGTGCCGCTGCCGGTCTGGGCACTCGGGCTGCTGCTGGGCGTGCTGCAGTTCGCGATCGAGATGGTCGTGGTGCGCCACTACGCGCTCGCACTGGTGTTCATCACGCCGCTCGTGCTGCTGCTGATCGGCGCGGCGACGGGCACGGCCGAGACGCTGCCGCTCGCGCTGGAGCGCATCCTCGACACCGTGGTCGGGGCGGCGGTGGGAACGGCGGCGGCGCTCGCGGTGCGGCTTCGGTCCGAGGACTGACGGCGGTCGGCGACCCTGTTGGCGCGGCGTCGGGGGATTTTCCGCGTATGCATATACTGAGAAATCACATAATCGAGAGTCGGGGGAACGCGGATGTCGGTGCGTCAGAGCCTGTTGGCGATCCTCGATCAAGCTCCGTGCTACGGCTATCAGCTGCGCGCCGAGTTCACTCGACGCACCGGAGCGGCTTCGCTGAACGTCGGCCAGATCTACAACACCCTGGAGCGCCTGGAGCGCGACGGACTGGTCTCCAAGGATGACGTCGACGCCGAGGGCCACGTGTACTGGCGCATCACGGATGCCGGTTCCGCCGCCGTCCGCGAGTGGTTCGACTCTCCCGTGGAGCGGGTAGAAACGACCCGCGACGAGTTGGCGCTGAAGGTCGCGCTCGCAGCGACCCTGCCCGGCGTCGATGTGCTGCACCTGGTGCGCGCGCAGCGCGAAGCCTCGCAGGGGCGGCTCGACGAGCTGACGGCGCGTTACGTCGCCGTGGATGGCGGCGACCCGGCATCCGTGGTGGCAGCGCTGCCGCTGTCGGCGTCGCTGTTCGCCGCCGAGTCGGAGGTGCGCTGGCTCGCACACGTCGAGGACAGGCTCTCCGGCCCGTCATCCGTGTCGCTGGCGCAGGGTCTCTCGTCCGACCGGCCCAAGCGGGGGAGACCGGCGAAGGCCGCCGTCGCCGCGCGGTGAGTGGTGCTTCGCGGTCCCCGCGCCGCCAGGCTGCGGGTGTTCGATGCCGGGGCCGCCGTGCCCTCGCGTCGGTTGGCGCTCGCGCCGGCAACGGCGGCGTCATTCCCGGCGGACGCGCCAACTGAACCGCTCGCGCGCGGCTCAGACCTCGTCGCGCCAGGAGTGCTGCGGCGACCAGCCCAGCAGGCGCTGCGCCTTTGCGGTCGAGAACAGCGAGTCGTTGACGCCGAGCTCGCCCCGGATCTCGACGTCGGGGAAGACATCCGCGACGAGTTCCGCGTTCGGGCGGCTCATGACGGTGTCGCCGGCCGCGATGAGGAAGTGGTCGAAGCCGGCGGGGGCCACCTCGAGCGCGCGGGCGATGACCGCGGCGCCGTCGCGGGCGTCGATGTAGCTCCAGAGGTTCCATTTGCGCTGCGTCGCGTCGGCGTCGAACGACGGGAACTCCGCATAGTCGGCGGGAATCATGACGTTCGAGAAGCGCAGCGCGGTGACCGACACCTCGGGGTGCCAGCGCACGAGCTCCTTCTCCATCGTCTCCTCGAGGTGCTTCACCAGGGAGTAGACCGATTCGGGACGTGCGGCATAGGCCTCGTCGACGGGGATGTAGGGCGGCGGCACGTCGAAGGGCAGGCCCTGCACCGTCTCGCTGGACGCGGTGACGATGCGGGTGATCCCGAGGCGGATCGCCGCCCACATCACGTTGAACGTGACGGCGATGTTGTTGTGGAAGGTCGCGACGGCGGAGCGGATGCCGGGAGCAGGGATGGCCGCGAGGTGCACCACCGCGTCGAGCCCGTCGTGCTGGTCGTTGACGGCCTGCAGCGCGTCGACGGTCTGCCCGTAGTCGGTGAAGTCGACCTGCACGAACCCGGCGCCGCGGGCACCGACGACGTCCATCCCGACGACCTCATGGCCGCTCGCGCGCAGCTCACGGACGACGACGGTTCCCAGTTTTCCGGATGCTCCGGTCACGGCGATACGCATGGTCCCGAGCCTAACTGCGCGCGAACCGCCGCAGCTGCGCGGCACCGACGAGCCCGAGCATGAGGAAGAGCGAAGCGAGCAGCAGCGACCAGCGGGTCGCGTCGGCGAATCCTGCCGACAGTGCCTGCACGGCGGCATCCGTCTGCGATCCCAGCATGCTGGCGGAGCCCTCGGCGCGCAGCTGTGAGATCAGGGTGCCCGCCGAGGTGCGGGTCGCGTCGGCGAGCTGGGAGGCTGCGGGGCCGGTGATCCCGGCATCCGTCAACGCTCCGGGGAGGGTCAGCGCGAGCGAGACCGACAGGGCGGCGCTGGCGAAGGCGGTGCCCAGCGCCGTGCCGATCTGGCGGACGGTCGACTGTGTCGCCGACCCCTGGCCGCTGATCTCCACCGGCACATCGCGCAGCACGGTTCCGGTGAGCTGGGCCGAGGCGAGGCCGAGGCCGAGGCCGTAGACGACGAGCGGCAGGGCGATGAGCCACCCCGGCGTGGTCGCCGTGGCGATCGCGGCGAGGATCAGGATGCCGACGACTTCCAGGGCCAGACCGATCAGCACGGTGCCGGGGGAGCCGAAGCGTGCGGCGAGGTGTCGAGCGGCCGCGCCCGAGGCGAACGCGCCGAACGCCATGGCGGCCAGAACCAGACCTGTCTGCATGATCGACAGTCCGAGCGCCGCCGTGAGGTACAGCGGCAGGACGAAGATGATCGCGAACTCGCCGACGGCCACCATCGCGGCGGTCACGTTGCCCCACGAGAAGGTGCGCAGCGAGAAGAGGTGCAGGTCCAGCAGAGCGTCGCGCTGGACGCGCTCGCGGTGCCGCTCCCAGATGACGAACAGAGTGAGCGCGACGGCCGCGACCGCGAGGCAGATCGGCACGATCGAGATCGGCGCCGTCGCGGGCCACACCCAGCCACCCAGCCGCAGGTCGGCCGTGGGTGTCCACCACCCGAGGTCGGGTTCCTCGATGACGGCGAAGACGAGCGAGCCGAAGCCGATGGCCGACAGGAGCGCGCCGTCGACGTCGGCGCCGCGGCGGAACCCGGCACCGCGCGTCTCGGGCACCGCCCACAGCGCGAGGGCGAAGACGATGGCGCCCAGCGGCAGGTTCACGAGGAACACCCACTGCCAGGAGGCGTATTGGGTGAGCGCACCGCCCACGAGCGGGCCGATCGCTGCCGCGCCCGAGATGACGGCCCCCCACACCCCGAAGGCCGCGGCGCGGTAGCGGCCCCGGAAGACGGCGTTCACCGTGGAGAGTGTCGAGGGCATGATGAACGCGGCCCCGACGGCCTGCACGGCGCGGGCGGAGATCAAAGCGCCACCGGTCGCGGATGCCGCCGCCCACACGCTTCCGCCGACGAAGACGATGATGCCCAGAAGGAACAGGAGCTTTCGTCCGAAGCGGTCCGCGAGCTTGCCGGTGGACAGCAGCAGCGCGGCGAGCAGCACGGCGTACAGGCTCGAGACCCACTGCGCGTCGGTGAGGTCGAGCGTGAGGTCGCGGATGATGTCGGGCATGGCGACGCCCACGATCGTCCCGTCGAGCACGATCATCCCGAGTCCGGCGGCGAGAACCGCGAGCCCCATCCATTCGCGCCGTGACGGCGCCGCATCGATCACACCTTCAGCCATACTGAAAGTATGCACCCGAGGTCCCCGTGTTGTCCATGGGGCGGCGCGGTGCGCTGTCCGGCATCGACGGCGGTGACATCGCGGCGCTGTGGAAGGTTGCGTTCGGCGTGTCCGCCCGTACGCGCACGCGCGTAACCTCGCTCCCATGAGCGTCTCTCCTCTCATTGCGCCTTCCGAGCTGAAGGCCCAGTTGAGCACCCCCACCCCGCCGATCGTCCTCGACGTGCGCTACCGTCTCGATGCCCCTGACGGCCAGGAGGCGTACCGGCACGGCCACGTGCCCGGCGCCGTCTACGTCCGCATGGACGGCGAGCTCGCCGTTCACGGAGTGCCGAGCGAGGGACGTCATCCCCTTCCGTCCCCGGCGGAGTTCGAGCGCTCCGTGCGCCGCTGGGGAGTCGAGGACGGCGACACGGTCGTCGTCTACGACGACTGGAACTCGTTCGCCGCGGCCCGCGCCTGGTGGATGCTCACGGACGCGGGCATTCCCGCCCGGGTGCTCGACGGAGGGCTGCGTGCCTGGCGCGCTGATGGGGGAG
The DNA here is from genome assembly GCF_001897985.1 of Microbacterium sp. 69-7. NCBI lineage: Bacteria > Bacillati > Actinomycetota > Actinomycetes > Micrococcales > Microbacteriaceae > Microbacterium > Microbacterium sp. 69-7. The sequence continues at coordinate 14,897 of NZ_MKRU01000084.1, forward strand.
CCCTCGAGACCGGCGATGTGACGCCCACGCCGGGCACCGTGACGCTGCACGCGGGACAGCGCCGAAGGCTCGACATCGATGCCGCGGCATCCCTTGCACAGGGCGGTGTGCTCCTGGACGCACGCGCCCCGGAGCGCTATCGCGGTGAGGTCGAGCCGCTCGACCCCGCCGCCGGACACATCCCCGGCGCCCGCAACGCGCCGACCACCGAGAATCTGGATGCCGAGGGGCGCCTCCTCCCCGCTGAGGTGCTGCGTGCCCGCTACTCCGAGTTGGAGGGGCAGGCCGTCGGCGTGTACTGCGGCTCGGGCGTCACCGCTGCCCACGCCGTTCTCGCGCTCGCCGTCGCGGGACACGACGCGGCTCTGTACCCGGGCTCCTGGAGCCAGTGGTCGAATACTCCCGACCGGCCGGTCGCCACCGGCGACCGGCCCTGACACTACGATGTTGACGATGCCACAGACACCTGCCCCGACGACCGCGTCCGTTCCCGTCTCGGGCACCGACCTCACCCTCCGCCTCGGAGCCTACGAAGCGCACATCGCCAGCGTCGGCGCGTCGCTGCGTGCGCTCACCGTCGACGGGCGCGACCTGGTCGTGCCGTTCGCGGCCGACGAGGTGCGTCCCGGCTACCGCGGCGCCACGCTCGCTCCCTGGCCGAACCGCGTCGTCGACGGCGCGTACTCGTTCGGCGGACATACGCACGAGCTCGCGCTCAGCGACATCGGCCGCCCGAACGCGCTGCACGGCCTCGCGGTCTGGCTCGACTTCGCGGTCGTCGACCGCACCGAAGACGCGGTGACGTTGGCCGCCGTGATCGTGCCGCAGTCGGGGTACCCGTGGCGTGTGCGCGTGGAGACCACCTACCGGTTGAGCGCAGACGGCCTCACCCAGACGGTCGTGGCGACCAACGAGAGCGCGGATGCCGCGCCGTTCGGTACCGGCCCGCATCCGTATCTGGTGGCCGGTTCCGCGCCGCTGGACGCGTGGACGTTGACGCTGCCCGCCGAGCAGGTGCTCGAGGTCACCGACCATCAGCTCGCCCCGATCGCGCTCGCCGAGGTCGCCGGCTCGGAACGCTTCGACTGGCGTGCGCCGCGGGTGCTGGGCGAGGTGGAGATCGATCACGCCTTCACCGGTCTCTCCCGCGTGGATGGCGTGGCGACCGTGCGACTGGTCGACCCGTCCGGAACCGGTGTGGAGATGGTCTGGGACCAGGCATGCCCGTGGGTGCAGATCCACACGGCGGACCGTCCGCCCCTGGCCGACGGCAGCCCCGACCCCGGTCATCGCGCCGGCCTCGCGGTCGAGCCGATGACGTGTGCTCCCGACGCCTTCAATGCCGGTCGTTACGACTACGACGCGGGCCTGATCGTCATCCCCGCCGGCGGGTCGGTCTCGGCCTCGTGGCGTATCGCCGCCGTGGACGCCTGAGCGCAGCCGCCGCCCTCTCACGCCGAAGGGCCCCGACACGGATGCGTCGGGGCCCTTCGGCGTGAGATCGGCGACTCAGTTGTCGCCGCGGATCTCTTCCTTGATCTCGTTGCGCTTGTGGACGGAGTCGCGCTCGGCTTCGGCCTTCTTGACCTCGGCGTCGGCCTTCGCCTCGTCGATCTTGTCGGAGACACGATCGACCGTGTCCTCGAAGCCTTCCTTGATCTTCCGGCCGGCCGTCTCGGCCGCGTCCTTCGCGTCGTCGATGAATCCCATAGCGACTCCTTTCATCAGGTCGGACCTCCACGGTATGAAGGATCGCCGCCGCGCGAAAGGGCTTGCCGCCGGCGCGGTGACCGTGGTAGCCGGATCGGGCAGTGTTGGCACGGCGCGCGCGGCCCCTAGGATGGCGCCGTGAACAACACCGGCACTCTGGACCAGTGGCAGGCGGCCTTCGGCGGCGGCACCGGTTTCGTCCTCTTCGTCGCCTACTACGTGCTGCTCGCCGTGGCGATGTGGAAGGTGTTCAGCAAGGCCGGATACCCCGGCATCCTCGCCCTCATCCCGATCGTGAACTGGTTCATCCAAGTGAAGATCGCAGGATTCTCGGCGTGGTGGGGGCTGCTGGCGATCGTTCCGCTCGTCAACGTGGTCTTCTTCATCATCGTGGCGATCCGCATCGGCCGCGGTTTCGGCCACGGCGCCTTCTTCTCGATCGTGCTGCTGCTGCTGTTCGCCCCGATCGGATTCTTCATCATCGGCTTCAGCTCCGATCGGTACACGTCGCCGGCCTGAGCACCCGTCGCGCGTTCCGCCGCGGCGTCGGTCTTCCCTAGGATCGAGGGGAGGGGATGCCGTGGTCAACGAGAAGCGCGTACGCACCCGTGACGTGGTTGCGGAGGGGCTGTACATCGCGTCCGCTGCGACGCGCCTGAGCCTGAAGAACACGATCCTCGTCCACATCCTCGCCGAGGGAGAGGACTTCGACCTCGATCGGTATCTTCCCGAGGCCAAGGAGGCCCTGGAGACCCTCGCTGCCGAAGCGGAGGAAGACGCGGCGCGCACCGAACGACAGCGCCGCGCGGCCCGCGGCCGCCACACCGACTCCGATGGGACGCACGACTATCGCAGCCGCGATGTGCGCAACCTGCGCCGGCGCCAGAAGCAGTCGCTGCACGTCGCCCACGAGCTTCGCCGTCGCGCCGACGACGCCGAAGAGCTGCGCAAGCTGGTCCTCGACGCGCGGGATGCCGCGTGGACGGAGGTCGCGGGCAACATCGATCGGACGCTGCGGATCGAGGCGGCGCGCCCCGACCTCGATCCCGACTACGAGCGCATGCGCACGGCGCGGATGCAGGCCCTGCGGCTCGTTGACCTTCCGAAACTGCGCGCCCATCGCCGCAGCGTCGCGGCACAGCAGAAGCAGCAGGGCCTCGATTCGTCACATCCCGATGCGTAGGCTAAGCTGGTCCTCGGCCCTCGAAGAGGTGCCGGAAACTGCGCCCGTAGCTCAATGGATAGAGCATCTGACTACGGATCAGAAGGTTAGGGGTTCGAGTCCCTTCGGGCGCACACTGTGTTGAGACAGTAACCAGAAAGGCCCGCGGCATGCCGCGGGCCTTTCTCGTTCCCTGGCGGCATCGGCGATCGCGCGTGCGTGCGTGCGTGAAGAAGTGTGACGATCCCGGCCCCGGCGCCTGCGCGGCGACCTAACGTATCTGCGTGGCCACTTCCGCTCCCGCCTCCGTCCGCCCCGCCGGTATCGATCCCCGGGGTCCGCGCTTCGCGGCATCCATCACCGCCCTGCTTCTGCTGGCCGGTACGTTCCTCGCTCTGCTGGGGACGGCCGTTCGCGAGGGCACGACTCTCGCCGAGCGGGTCTCTGACCCCGCGTTCGTCCTGCTGCTCGTGGTCGATCTCCTCTTCGTGTGGGGTTTTGCCGCTCCGCGCACGGCGCCGTGGGGCGCGCTGTACCGCGTCGCCATCCGACCGCGCCTGCAGCCGCCGGTCGACCTCGAAGACCCGCGGCCTCCGCGCTTCGCGCAGGTCATCGGCTTCGTCGTCGTGACGGTCGGCCTCGTGCTGCACGTGGCCGGCGTCGCATGGGCCCTGCCGATCGCCGCGGCACTCGCCTTCGTGGCCGCCTTCCTCAACGCGGCGTTCGGCGTGTGCCTCGGCTGCCTGCTCTACCTCGCGCTCGCCCGGGCCGGGGTGTTCCGCCCGCGTGGCGGGCTGCTCGGCGCCTGAGACCCCTCAGGTCGCACCGGTCAGACGGGCGTGACGCGCAGCCAGACGAACCCGTGCGGGCGTAGCGTGACGCCCTCGTCGAGGTCGACGCTCGCGTCGTGCACGGGGTCGAACGCGGTGCGCGCGAAGCCCGACAGCGTGAGCGGGTCGATCGTGACCTCGGCGTCGCCGACGTTCGCCAGCACCAGCAGCGTGCTGGTCTCACCGAGGCGCTGGTAACCGACGACGGCGGGGTGCGGGGTATGGAAGGGGATGAGCGCGTTGCCCGCGAGCTCCGGAGACTGCTGGCGCACCGAGATCAGCTTGGTGAGCCGGCGGAACACCCGCCCGGCCGGCGTGGTGTCGTCGTCTCGCTGCGCGTAGGCGTCGCGCGGACGATGGCCGCGGTGCACCCAGCGGGTGTCGCCACGGCGAACCGGATCGTCGGCGTAGGAGTAGTCGTTGAGCTGTGCGACCTCGTCCCCGAGGTACAGCAGGGGGATGCCGCCGGTCGACAGGGCGAGGGCGTGCGCGAGGATCACGCGATCCTCCCCGCCGGGGGCGCCGGCTTCGATCCCGGCCAGAGAAGCCGTCGTTCCGGTGACGCGGGCATCGCCGGTGACGGGGTTCTCCTGGAAGGCGACACCGCGCGCGAACGTGCCCTCGTGGCGGCCCGTGTAGAAGCGGTTGAGGAACTGCCGGTGCGCGTAGCCGTCGATGCCGAGCTCCGCGGCGTCCTCGTCGGCGAAGGTCCAGCCGATGTCGTCGTGGCTGCGGACGTAGTTCACCCAGGCGGCGCCGGCCGGCAGTGCGTGGCGACGATCCAGCGCCTGCTGCAGGAGTCGGCCGTCGCGCGTGGCGAGCGCTTCCCACGTCAGCGCCATCTGCAGCGGGTTGTACGACAGCTGGCACTCCTCGGGTGAGATGTAGCTGACCACCTCGTCGGGGTGGACGATCGCCTCGGACTTGAAGATCATGCCGGGCGCTGCCATCGCGAGCACCGCGTTGAACCCCTGCAGCAGCAGGTGGGCTTCGGGCAGCGACTCGCAGGACGTTCCCAGACGCTTCCAGATGAAGGCCACGGCATCCATCCGGAGCACCTCGACGCCCTGGTTCGCCAGGAACAGCATCTCGCCCGCCATCGCCCGGAAGACGGCGGGGTTCGCGTAGTTGAGGTCCCACTGGTAGTGGTAGAAGGTCGACCAGATCCAGCGGCCGTCCTCGAGCTGCACGAACGATCCACGGTGGTCGTCGGGAAAGATCTCGCGCGTCGTGCGCTCGTAGGCGTCGGGCATCCGTCGGTCGGGGAAGATCAGATAGAAGTCGGCGTAGGCGGGGTCGCCCGCCACGGCCTTTTGCGCCCACTCGTGCTCGTTGCTGGTGTGGTTGAAGATGAAGTCCAGCACGAGTGAGATGCCCGCCATCCGCAGCTCCGCCGCGAGCTCGGCCAGTTGCGCCATCGTGCCCAGGCTCGGATTCACGCGCCGGTAGCTCGACACCGCGTAGCCACCGTCGTTGTCGCCGAGGGGAGCGTCGAACAGCGGCATGAGGTGAAGGTAGGTGAGCCCGAGCTCGCGGAACGAGGGGATCAGCTCGCGCACGCCGGCGAGGTTGCCGGCGAAGCGGTCGACGTAGCAGACACCGCCCAGCATGCGCTCGGACTGGAACCACTCGGGGTCGGCGGCGCGTTGCGCGTCGTGCACCTTCAGGTCGAGAGGGCGCGCATTCCACGAGGCGGATGCCGCCGCCACCGTGGCCGCCAGCTGCTCGCGGCCGTCGGCGCGCTCGCCGTAGAGGCGGGTGAAGAGGCCGTGCAACCGCGGGAACTGCTCATCGAACCGGGTGAGGAACGCGTCGTCGAGGCGCCCTGCCGCCTCGCAGGCCTCGAGCGCCGCGACGCGATCGGCGTCGGACGTGGTCAGTGCGGTCATGGTTCCCCCTCCGGTCTCAGCGTATCGGGCAGGGCCCGGCGCGGCGGGCGGCGTAGGCTCACACACGTGAGTGCGTACGTCTCGGCGTTCGACCTGTTCTCCATCGGGGTAGGACCATCGAGCTCCCATACGGTGGGCCCGCTGCGCGCGGCCCGAGATTTCGCGCGCCGCGTCGGGGATCTGCCGGGGCTCTTCCGGGTGGAGTGCGCCCTCTACGGTTCGCTCGGCGCCACCGGGATCGGGCACGGCACGCCCGACGCCGTCGTCGCGGGCCTGCAGGGGTTCGCGGCCGAGACCGTCGATCCGGCGCGCGTGCGGGGCGCCTGGACCGATTGGGTCGACGGAGCGCACCTCCTCCTGGACGGTCGCATCCCGATCCCGTTCTCGCGCTCAGACATCTCGCTCGCACCGCGCACGCGTCTTCCCGGACACCCCAACGCGATGACCCTCGTCGCGCGTGATGCCGACGGAATCGCGCTGCGCGAGGACACCTACTACTCGATCGGTGGAGGGTTCATCCGGCGCGAGGGCGAGTCGGATGCGGTGGCCGCGGCATCCTTCCCGCTGCCGTACGCGACGGCGGCGCAGCTGCTGGACGTCTGCGATACCTACGGGCTCACGATCGCGGAGGTCGCCCGGCGCAACGAGGAGGCGCTGCGGCCGGAGGCGGACGTCGCGGCCGGCCTCGACGCGATCTGGGACGCCATGGCGGCGTGCGTCGATGCGGGCCTGCACGCCGAAGGGGTGCTGCCGGGAATGCTGAAGGTGAAGCGGCGCGCGGGCGCGATCCGCGCGCAGCTGGAGAGCGTCGAGGCGACCGGTCGCGAGCTTCCCGGTGAGTGGCTCGGTGCGTTCGCACTGGCCGTCAACGAGGAGAACGCCGCCGGAGGACGCGTCGTGACAGCGCCGACGAACGGTGCTGCCGGCATCCTTCCGGCCGTCGCGATGTACTGGTGGCGCTTCCTCGCCGATGCGGGCATCGGGGCGGAGAACGCGGTCACTCCCTACGGCGAACTCGTTGGCTCGGCGCTTCTCGGGCTGCACGGTCCGGACGGCCGCGAGGCGGGTGAGGCGGCGCACGGGTCGGAGGACATCGTCGCCACCGTGCAGGAGCTCGCCGAGGCGAACCGTCGTCGCGGCATCCGTCGATTCCTCTTGACGGCCACGGCTCTCGGTTCCCTCTTCAAGGCCAACGCCTCGATCTCGGGAGCCGAGGGCGGGTGTCAAGCCGAGGTCGGCTCGGCGTGCGCGATGGCTGCCGGCGGCTTGACCGCGGTGATGGGCGGCACGAACCGCCAGATCGAGAACGCCGCTGAGATCGCGATGGAGCACCATCTGGGTCTGACGTGCGACCCCGTGGGTGGGCTCGTGCAGATCCCCTGCATCGAGCGCAATGCGATCGCGGCATCCACCGCCGTCACGGCCGCGCGCCTCGCGCTGCGCGGCGACGGCACGCACTACGTGCCGCTGGATGCCGTCGTGGAGACGATGCGTCAGACGGGCATCGACATGTCGACCAAGTACAAAGAGACCAGCGAGGGCGGACTCGCCGTCAACGTCGTCGAGTGTTGAGCGCCGCGAGCGCCTGCCGCGGTTCAGTTGGCGTTCGCGCCGGAAATCGCGATGTGATTACCGGCGCAAGCGTCAACCGAGCAGCCGATCACGCGTGCCAACTTCGGCGTGCAAGGGCGGCGCGGACCAGCGCGACTCCCCGCGAGGGATCGTGTCGAATGTGCGCGGCGCTCAGGCGCACAACATCCCAGCCGAGGGTCGCGTAGTCGGAGTACTTCTCGAGGTCGCGCACCCACTGGCGACGCGAGGTGCGGTGGTGATCGCCCTCGATTCCGCAACGGCGGCCTGCGGCGACAGCCGCGGCCAGATTCTCGAGTCCGGCGTGTTGAGCTTCGGGCAGACGCCGCCCCCATCCGTCGCGCGGCACGCGGATGATCGCATCGCCAATCACCACCAGGTCTCGAATCGTGTGCTCGCGGGCGAGCATCGCCCAGGCGGAGGCGGGCGTCGCGACTGGAAGGCCCGCCCGGACGGTGGTGTGGACGAGCATCGGGGTGATCTGCACGGCGGTGATGCCCGTCCGCCTGAGGGCACGGTGTGGCGCGGGAACGGCGACGTCGAGGTCGGCGGATGCCGCGGCATCCGCGTCGGGGAAGGGGAGCCCGTGGATCGCGAGCGCCGTCGTCCCGGTGTAGAACGCAGGGGGCGGCAGCACGAGTGCGTGGGCGCGGACGCGACCCAGGATGTTGCGCCGGGCGATCTCGTACGGCGTGTCCTCACCGTGCGGTGCGGCGTCGACCGTGTCGCGCCGGACGCGGACTCCGCGGAAGGGTGCGTCGAGGTTGCGGGCTCGTGGAGAACTGGCGCTGTTGCCGCTTCCGGCGCGAGGGTCATGTGAACGGCGCGCGCGATCGCGCACGTTCGCTGTGCGTGAACCGTTGGCACTCTCACTGGTCGAGTGCTAATCTTGACCTAGTTGAGCCGATGAGGCTCAACTTTGAGAACCCACAGAGCCATACACGAACAGGAGAGAACAATGGCCACGTATGACCCGTTCCGTGACCTCGACCGCATCGCGTCGGGCCTCTTCGACACGCGCCGGGGACCCCGCCGGATGCCGATGGACCTCTACCGCGACGGCGACCACTACGTGCTGAGCGCCGACCTTCCGGGAATCGACCCGGGCTCGGTCGACATCGATGTGGACGGCCAGCTGCTGACCATTCGTGCCGAGCGCACCCTCAGCGAGGGCGACGGCGTGAAGTGGATCACGCGCGAGCGTGAGACCGCGAGCTTCCTGCGCCAGCTGAACCTCGGTCAGGGAATCGACACCGACGGCATCACCGCGACGTACAGCAACGGCGTGCTGACGGTGACCATCCCGGTGAGCGAGAAGGCCAAGCCGCGCAAGGTCCAGGTCGTCGCCGACGGCACCGCCCCCACGATCCAGGCCCACGAGTCTGCACAGGAGCCGCAGCCCGTCGAGCAGTAGTCCCGGTCCGCGCACCCGCGCACGAACCGCCCCGTGTCCGCGAGGACCGGGGCGGTTCGCGTATGCGCGCTAGTGTCGAAGCACCCCACCGGAAGCACCAGCACTCGGAACGTCAGCAAGGATGCCGATGACCGCACCTCCCGCCGCGCGCGAGCGCGAGCTCACCGAACCCGTCTCCCTCACCGGCCCCGACGGCCGCCTCAACCCGGCGGCGATCGGCTTCGCCCGCTCGCCGCTCGTCGACACCCGCGGCATCGGACGTGGACGCTTCGTCCGAACGTGGGGTCGCAACAAGAGGTGGGAGTACTGGAACGTCATGACGCCCACGCACATCGTGTCGCTCACGGTGTCGTCGCTGGACTACGCCGCGGTGCACGAGGTGTGGATCCACGATCGTGCCACGACGCGTTCGTGGGGCCGCAGCGTCACGGTGCTGCCGTCGCGGGAGGTGTCCCTGCCTGCGTCGCTGGGCACCGGCATCACGATTGCGCGGCACGCCGGCCTCGCCGCCACGATCACGCCGGCCGAGCGCGGGTCGCTCTGGCGTCTGCACGCCGAGATACCGGACGCGTCCTTCGACATCACGGTGCGCCGCCCGCCCGGACACGAGCTGCTGGCGGTCGTGGTGCCCTGGTCGTCGCGCCGGTTCCAGTACACCGTGAAGGATGTCGCGCTCCCGGCATCCGGTGTGCTGACGCTCGACGGCGTCCACTACGAGGTGCCGGCGGGATCGTGGGCGGTGCTGGATCACGGGCGAGGGCGCTGGCCTTATGACGTGTCATGGAACTGGGGCGCCGGATCGGGCACCCTCGCAGACGGGCGCAGCCTCGGCATCCAGGTCGGGGGACGACGGACCGACGGGACGGGGTCGACGGAGAACGGCGTCGTGCTCGACGGCACGCTGCACAAGATCTCCGAACCGGTGTCCTGGATCTACGATCTGGCCGCGCCGCTTCACCCCTGGCGGGTGCACGGCGGAGGGCTGGATGCCGTGTTCACCCCGTTCTACGACAAGACATCCGCCATGAACCTCGGCGTGGTCTCCTCGCGCACGGACCAGTGCTTCGGCACCTGGTCGGGGACATTCGCCGTGGACGGCGGCGTGATCGCATTCGACGGCATCGAAGGCTTCGCAGAGGACGTCCGCAACCGGTGGTAGCCGGGGCGGCACGAGACGGTCAGGCGCCGCGCAGCTTCGCCGTCAGCTGCTGCAACTGTGCCAGCTCGTCGTCGCTGAGCACCGACATCCGCTCGGCGATCGATCGACCGTGCACTGTCGCGAGTCGCCGGAACGCGGCCGCGCCCCGTTCGGTCGCACGGACGATCGCGCCGCGCCCGTCCAGCGGGTCGACGCACTTGCTGATGAGGTCGCGAGCGACCATGCGGTCGACGAGCCGTGAGACGCTCGGCTGGCTGATGAGCATGTTGGCGGTCACATCGCGCAGGCGCGCGCTGTTGTCGTCACCGCGGACGACGGTGAGCAGCACGTCGTACTCTGCCTGGGTCAGCTCGTCCTCGCCGAAATCTCCGCTGATCTCGCGCAGGATCTCGTGCTGCGCGCGAAAGAGACTCTCCCACGCGGAGATGGCGAGACGGCGGTCGGTCATGGCGTCAACTGTAGTGCGCCACTCGCACGGCGCCCCATAGGCTGAAGCCCATGGGGCGCGCGCGTGCACGGATCGTCGGAGCCGCACTCGCGATCGCCGGTGTCGCGGTCGCGCTGGCGGCCGGGACAGCGAGCCCCGCATGGGCTGGACCCGCGACGGCGGCCGCACAGGTCGCACCCCCGGCATCCGTCGCCTCCGTCGCCGCGGCGGGGGTCGACGACTTCTCGTTCTCGTCGATGACGGCCGACTACACCCTGACGCGGGCCGCCGACGGAACCAGCCGGCTGCGGGTCGTCGAGACGATCGTGGCGCAGTTCCCGGATGCGGATCAGAATCACGGCATCCGTCGGCAGATTCCCGATTCGTACAACGGTCAGCCCCTCCGCCCCGAGCTCATCTCGGTGACGGACGGCGACGGCACGCCGCGCCCGAGCGAGGTGGAGGATCAGGACGGTGTGTTCTCGGTCGTCTCGCGGTCGGACGAGTTTCTGCGCGGCGCGCAGACCTTCGTCCTCACGTACACGCTCGAGAACGTGACGTGGGTGTTCGGTGACTCCGGCCTCGAGTTCTACTGGGATGTGAACGGCGTCGACTGGGGACAGTCGTTCGGCCGTGTGACGGCTCGGCTGCACCTGGACGCGTCGTTGGCGGCATCCCTGACGGGGCGCATGTCGTGCTATCAGGGAGTGCAGGACGCGAAGGAATCGTGCGCGTCGATCTCGTCGACCCCGGATGCCGCGATCAGCGGTTCGGGTACGGTCATCACCGCCGTCGCCGACGACGTGCAGCCGCACCAGACCCTCACGATCGCCGTCGGGTTCGCGGACGGCACGTTCGCGACCTTCGACTCCGGATATCTTGCCTCCCCGTTCGGCTGGGGGCAGCTGGGTGCGGGGCTGCTCGCCGTCGGCGCGGGTGCTCTGGGTCTGCGTGCGCGGCGACGCGAGCTGGCCGATGAACCCGGTCGCCCGACGATCATCGCGGAGTACGATCCCCCACGGATCGTCGACGCGCTCGAGAGCGCCGTGCTGCTCGGGCAGCCGTCGAAGGCGATCCCGGCCGAAGTGCTGGAGCAGGCGGTGCGCGGCTCGATCCGCATCCTGGAGTCCGACGGGCGCGGCTGGGGCAAGCCGAAGCTGATCGCGGAGCTCGTCGACCGGTCGAAGTCGGACGGCGACGGGATGATGCTGCTGGACGGACTCTTCCCGGGCGGGGCGCCGGGGGCGCAGTACCAGTTCGGAAAGCAGGACACCAGGTTCTCCAAGGTCGCGCAGAAGATCCTCGCGGCGGCGGAAACGGAGCTGACCGCGCGCGGGCTGCGGCGGGCGGTGCCGCTTCGCGCCCGCTGGCTGCCGATCCTGCTCGCCGCCGCGGCTGCGGGACTGGCTCTGGGGTTGGGGTTCGTGGCGATCGCGGCCTACGTGCAGCCCGTCCTTCCGTGGACGGTGATCGGCATCAGCGTGGCGATCGCGGTCGTGGTGATCGGGGTGTGCTCCCGCAAGCCGCTGACGGCGCTCGGGGCCGAGACCCGCGATCATCTGCGGGGACTGGAGGAGTTCATCCGCTGGGCCGAGGCCGACCGCATTCGGATGCTGCAGTCGCCGGCGGGTGCCGAGCGCGTCGCGGTGGATGTGAACGACCCGCGCCAGAAGCTGGATCTGTACGAGAAGCTGCTGCCGTATGCGGTCGTGTTCGGCCAGGAGAAGCAGTGGTCTGCGGAGCTTGCGGTGCTGTACACGGCGGTGGGCGCGACGGGACCGTACTGGTACTACGGCTCCGGGGCCTTCGACGCATCGTCGTTCTCCGCCGGGATCGGTTCGCTCTCGAGCGCCGCGATGTCGTCGTCGTCGAGCTCGGGCGGGTCGGGCGGAGGCGGTTCTGCCGGCGGTGGCGGTGGCGGAGGCGGCGGCGGCGGGGTCTGAGCCGCCGTCTGAAGAACCGGCGTCAGGCTGTGTCGTCGTCGCCGGTGTCGGCCTCGAGGATGCTGCGGAGTGTCGCCACGTCGATGGTGGTGCGCTCGCCGTCGATCCGCTCGTGCAGGAGGAAGGGCAGGCCCAGCTCGTCGAGGTAGGCGATGGTCTTCTCGAGGCGGGGAACGACGTCGATGTGCTCGCGCCCGAACAGGGTGGCGATCAAGAGCGGCTCGCCCTGCTGGATGCTGCGGCGCAGCTCGATCGTCGAACGGCCCGTGATCCGATACAGCGCCTGCAGGATCGCGCTCGGAAGGTCGGGAGTGCCGTCGATGGTCAGGGAGATGGCGTCGTCGGGCATGGTGACATTCCATCACGGGGATGGGGTCCTCCCCGTTGTGATTCAGAACGGTGGTGGTTCGAACACGAGCGTGCGCGCGGGGCGGTCATCGTGCACGCGCCCGGTGGGGCTGGTCCATTCGAGGGTGCCGTCCGCTCGTTGGCGGACCCGCCAGGCGGAATGGTGTTTCAGGGTGTGATGTCGTCGGCACAGGTGCGCCAGGTTGGTCACCGCGGTCGGGCCGTCGTGTTCGCGTGCGACGGTGTGGTCGACGTCGCAGCGGGGGAGCGGCTGGCGGCATCCGGGGAAGCGGCAGTGCTCGTCGCGGGCGCGGAGCATGCGCAGTTGGTCGCGAGACGGGCGGTAGCGGTCGATCGCGAGGACGGCCCCCGTCGTCGGGCTGGTGAACAACCGATCCCACCCGGCGGCGGTGCCCGCGAGTTGCCGCGCGAGGTCGGGGTCGATCGGGCCGTATCCGGTCAGGTCGGCCGCCGCATCCGCGGCGCCGAGGAGACTCATCGCGGGAATCGTGACCTGGATGCGGGCACGGATCGCATCGGCCGCGGCGATGCTCTCGCTGCTCGCTTCGGCGGTGGCGTGTCCGCAGAGCAGGAGATCGAGTGCGACGTCGACGCGAACCTCATCCACGCGTCGCGTGTCGGGAGCCTTCGCGGAGGCGGCATCCGCGGTCGCCATGATCGTGTCCTCGTCCGCTACTGCGGGGCGAGGTGCGTCGAGGACGGCGCGTGCGAGCTGTGTCAAGCGGTCGTAGACGCCGTGAACGAGAGGGGCTGGGCCGGTGAGTCCGAGCTCGGCCATACCGTCCTCGCCGTCGTGGATCCAGACACGGCGCTGGCGGCGGGCGTCGTGGTGGCGCTCACCGATCGGCGTCGGATGAAGGGCGTCGGCGAGGCGTCGGGCGACGGGACGCAGTCTTCCGACCGTCTCGCGTTCGGCCACCGGCAGGACCGCCGTCTCATAGGCGGCGCGGGCGTCGTCGTCGGTCAGGCGGGCCCCGGCATCCGCGATCACCGCCGCGTGCGCGCGGCTGATCCGTCCGCTCGTGAGCGCATCGAGCGTCGCGGGAAAGCGCGTCACGAGGGTCGAGGCCTCATCCATCCGCGACTGGATCGTGCGATCGGACTGCCGTGTCGCCGCGCCGATCTCGGCGGCGATCGACCGGATCGTGATGTCGTCCGGAGCATCGTTATCGGCGCAGGCGGCGTTGCGCTGCGAGAGTGCATGCTGCTGCGCCGCATGCAGCAGCACCGCCTCCTCGGCCTGCAGCGACGCGATGCGTCGACGCCTGTCGACGAGGGCCTCGACGATGTCGCCGACGACCGCGCGCTCCTCGCGTGCGGTGGGGGACTCGGTGGTGGCCATGACTCAATTCTGCCCTCGACCTCCGACATCAGAGCGGGATAAGACCTGGTCAACGGCGCATTGTGGACAAACCTCGGATGCCCCCGTCTGGGGAGGAATCGGCGCAAGAGTAAGGGCCGGTCGGAGAGGCTTCCGACCGGCCCTTGTCCCTTGCACCAAGAGTGTCCTGCAATCACATGCCGGTAGCTGCCACAGCAAAACAACTACCGTGCGAGCACTCTATAACGGCCAGATAACGGCCACAAGGGGTTTCCGTTACCTTTTCGTGACTTCATACGAAAGTCGAAAGGTGCTGGCGTTTGCCGCGGCGCACGGCGACGGCCAAGCCCCGCGCGAGGGAGTTGTGAAGGGCTGAGATGGGACACTGAGCCATGCCCGTCCGCCCCGACATCGTCTGCATTTGCGGCTCCTCGCGCTTCGTCGCCGAAATGAGCGACGCGAACCGTGACCTCACCCTTCAGGGCGTCATCGTCCTCGCCCCCGGCGAGATGGAGGGCGCCGTCAGCGCAGAGCAGAAGGCCGTCCTCGATGCGCTCCACCGGCACAAGATCGATCTCGCCGACCGTGTGCTCGTCGTCAATCCCGGCGGCTACATCGGTGCATCGACTGCGGCGGAGATCGCCTACGCGCAGGCAGCGGGCACGCCGGTCTCCTTCACCGACCCGCCGGTGGATGCCGCGGGCACGATGAGCGCGGAACCGTGATCGCCCTCATCCCGTTCGAGCTCGACGGTGTCGTCCGCCACGTCGAACCCCGAACCGCCGGTCATGCCGGCCGCAGGTCCAGCAGGATGTCGGCATCGGCCGCGCCGGCATCGGCTGCCCGCATCACGGCTCGATGCTCCCCGTCGATCGGTCGGGGTGAATCATCGGCGATGGTGCGCGCTCGCTCGACGTCGTCGGACTCCATGGCATAGACGATGACCGGGCCGTCTATGCCCTCCAGGATCATCGCCGTCTCATGACGGATGCCTTCCGCCTCGAGTGAGGCGAGCGCCTCTTCGCGACGCGGACCGTCAACGGTGCGTAACCACTCCACAACGTGTTCGCGCTGGTCGGGGTCGATGCGCCGCGCGACGAGATGGATCATGTCCCCACCTTAGGTCGCCGAACCCATCCGATCTCCGGCCCGTGCCGAACAACACAGGTACCCCGACCCCGGCGGCAGGAGATCATCGTGACCACGCACACCGGCCGGCGCGCGTCGCTCGCCCTCGCCGCCCTCGCGGGTGTCGTCAGCGGGGCGGTGTTCCTCGGTGTCGCCGAGGTGCTGGCCCTGCTCGTCGCGCGCAGCGCCAGCCCGATCCTGGCGGTCGGCGGCTTCGTGATCGACATCGTCCCCCAGCCCTTCAAGGAGTTCGCGATTGCGACGTTCGGGGCGAACGACAAGATCGCCCTCCTCGCGGGGCTCGGTCTCGCCGTCGTCATCGCCTCGGCGATCGGCGGAGTACTCGAATACCTGCGCAGTCCCCTCGGCGTGGTGGTCGTCGCGATCGCCGGCCTGCTTTCCACCGCGGCCGTCGTCTCTCGCACCGGGGTCACGCCCCTGTCGTTCGTTCCTCCTGTGATCGGCGCGGTCGCGGCATCCGTCGTCCTCGTCGCGCTGGCGCGTCGCCTTCGGCGCTGGCGGCGACCCGTGCCCGCCCCCGACGCGATCGACGCCGCCCCGGACGACGCACAAGCCCTCGGTCGGCGCGGCTTCTTCCGCCTCGCCGGTGTCGCCGGGGTCTCCGCCGTGATCGTCGGCGTCGCGTCCCGCGTCGTGACGGCCGCGACCTCATCGGTCGACGCGATCCGCGATGCGCTGAAGCTGCCCGCACCCCGTCGAACGCTGACGGTGCCCGCCGGCGCCGAGCTCGACGTTCCCGGTCTCTCGCCGCTCTTCACGCCGAACGCCGACTTCTACCGCGTCGACACGGCGCTCACCGTGCCGGCCATCGACCCGTCGACCTGGCGCCTCGTCGTCGACGGCATGGTCGAGCGCCGCGTCGAGTTGAGCTTCGACGATCTGGTCGGCATGGGCCTGGACGAGTACGGCATCACCCTGACCTGCGTCTCGAACGAGGTCGGCGGCGGGCTGGTCGGAAACGCGCGGTGGCTCGGCGTGCCGGTCCGCGACATCCTGCGAATGGCAGGACCGCAAGCCGGTGCCGACATGGTGCTCTCACGCAGCGTCGACGGCTACACCGCGAGCACTCCGCTGTCGGCGCTCACGGATGACGGGCTCGACGCGATCCTGGCGGTCGCGATGAACGGCGAGCCGCTCCCGGCCGAGCACGGCTTCCCGGTGCGGATGATCGTCCCCGGGCTCTACGGATACGTCTCGGCGACGAAGTGGCTCACCGAGCTGAAGGTGACGACCTTCGCGGCCGACGAGGCGTACTGGACGCCGCGCGGCTACAGTGCCGAGGCGCCCATCAAGCTCTCCTCTCGTGTCGACGTGCCCAAGGTCGGCAGTCCCGTCGCCCCGGGGCGGGTCCCCGTCGCGGGCATGGCATGGGCGCAGCCGACCGGGGTCGCCCGCGTCGAGGTGAACATCGACGACACCGGCTGGATCCCGGCAACCATCTCCACGCCGGTGAACGACGAGAGCTGGGTGCAGTGGATGTACGAATGGGATGCCGCGCCCGGCACCCACTACATCGCGGTACGCGCCTGGAACAAGAACGGCCAGCTGCAGGAGCAGCAGCGTGCCCCGATCGCCCCGAACGGCTCGACGGGGTGGCACCGGGTTCTGGTCACCGTGTCGTCGTGAGCGCTCGTCCGCCGCGACGGAGCCCCGCGCGTGGGAATGTCGGCATGACGCCTCGTTGGACCCCGCTCGCGATCACCTATGTCGTGCTGGCGATTGCCGGCCTGGTCGGGACGTTCGCCTTGAACGTCTGGTCGGGTGCCTCGTCCGCCCGTGCGGCCCCGCGCTCACGCGCGATCGAGCTCGCGAGCACCTGGCCGCCGCTGGTCAGCAGCGCGCGGCGCCACGGGAGCGTCCCCTCGATCTCGATCTGGATCGACATGGACAGCACCAGCGTGGTGCGCAGCACCAGGTAGGCCGCGTGCGCCCGCCGCTCGCGGCGGAGCGTGCGCCACGCCAGCACGACCGCGATGACGAACCCGGAGACCATGGCCAGGGCACCGATCACCTCGAACACGATCGCGATGACGGTGAAGAACGGCTCGATGGATGCGGACATGATCGCCACTCTAGGGGCGAGCTCCTCCGGACGCAGCGCGACGCCCCCGCCCGACGGGGGCGGAGGCGTCGCGCGGGGGGAGGCTTACTTGAAAGCGTCCTTGACGTCCTCGCCGGCCTTCTTCACGTGGGCCTTGGCCTGCTCGGCCTCGCCCTCGGCTTCGAGGCGCTCGTTGTGCGTCAGCTTGCCGACGCCCTCCTTGACCTTGCCGCCGAGGTCCTCGGCCGCGTTCTTGATCTTGTCGTCGAGACCCATGATGTGTTCCCTTCTCTGGCCTTCTCCGGACTCCTGACCTCGACGCTACGAGGGCCGCCGGCGCGAGGGCAGTGGGTTGACGGGCTGGGATCGAGGGGGTAAACGGGCTACGCGCGATGCGTGACGGGATGCCGCAGCATCCCCATCGGGCGGGCGCCCGGCACCCCGGTGATCGGACGCACCTCCTCGAAGCCGAGCCGTCGGTACAGGCGCCGGTTGACCGGGGTGGACGACTCGAGGTACGCGCTCTGGCGCATCGCGTCGAGGGCGTCCAGGTGAGTCGAGAGCAGGCGTCCGCCGACGCCGCGGCCGCGGGCGCGTGCCGTCACGCCCACCTCGGCCAGGTACCAGTGCGGGGAGTCGGGACGTTGGCGCTCCAGGTGCGAGAACAGCGAGAGCGCGCGGGGGATGCCGCGCCATCCCAGGGCGCGCACGAAGTGCGGCGCCTGCCCGACGAGACGTCCGAGAGCGCCGTGCAGTGCATTCGGGCCCTCCCACACGGCGACCCCGAGGATCGAGCCGTCCCCGTCGCGGGCGAGGTCGACGGTTCCGGTCGTGAAGGCGCCGGCCGCCAGCATCCCATGGAAGAGGTGCGCGAGCCGTGTGCGCCGACGGCCCGGCGTCGGCACGATCGCGGCGAGCACCGGGTCGGCCTCGAAGGCTTCGGCCAGCACATCTGCGGCGGCGGGGAGGTCGCCGCGGCGGGCGGGGGGGATGGTGATCTCCGGTATGTCTCCTCCAATTGGTCCGAGTGGATAAAACTAGTATGAGGGGGACCGCCGGCCCCGACCCTGGAGGACGCTGTGAACGAAGCGCCATCGCCCCGCGCCTACCTGGGCGTGGACGATCGCCGCCGGCAGCTGCTCGACGCGGCGTGGGAGGTGATCCGCGACGGCGGCGCGACGGCGCTCTCGCTGCGGACCGTCGCGCAGCGCGCCGGGGTGGCGCACCGCGTGGTCACCTACGCGTTCGGGACCAAGAGCACGCTCGTCGCCGCGCTGCTCGAACGCGAGTCGGCGCGTGCGGTGGAGGCCGCCTGGGCGGCGCCGCTCGCCGAGGAGACGCTGGAGAGCGCGGTCGCCGCAGCGCTGCGTGCCTACCTCGACGACGTGCGGGCCGATCCGCGCCGGCACGAGTGCCTCGCCGAGCTGACGATCCTCGCGCGATCGTCGGGCGAGCCGGCGGATGCCGCCGCGATCGAGAGCGCCGCGGCGCTCACCGAGATCGGTGCCCGCCTGGAGGCCTGGCAGTCCGCACGCCCGGCGGCATCCGTGCGGGATATCGACGTCGTCGCCGCGGCGATCCTCGCCACCGCCGACGGACTCGCGCAGTGGTGGCTCGCGACGCGCGACGACGCGCACGCCGACGCCGTCATTGCCGTGCTCGCGAGAGCGTTCGTGACGCCGTGACGCCGTGACGGCGCTCAGGCGAGCGGGTCGTGCGGGAGCGTGTCGTCGGCGAAAGCGGGCCACGCCGGAAGGGGATCCTCCAGCCGCGCCCAGCCGGCGGCGCCCTGCTCCAGCTCGGCGTCGGTGAGCAGCGCGGCGTCCAGGGTCGCGACGACGGCGCCCGTCATGAGATCGAGTCCCGTGAGGGCGAGGTCCTGCGCCGTGAGGCTCGCCTCCATGCTCGCGTCTTGCGGGTCGATCCACATCGCCGAGCCGACCTGGTTCCAGCGGGCCAGGATGCCGGGGCGCGTCGCCAGCCGGCAGAAGCCGGCCGAACGCAGCAGCAGGCCGAAGCGACCCGTGTCGAGTTCGTCGAGGGCGGCGGCGAGGCGGGCCGGGTGGAACGGGCGCAGTCGTTCGTAGCGCACCGTCGATACCCGGGGATCGGTCATGTAGGGGTCGTGCTCGTCGTTCAGCGCCTGCACCCATCCGGGGCGCTCCAGCACCGAGCTCTCGTCGAACCCGCGAGGGTCGGAGCCGGCGAGGGCCTGGAGGTCCTCCGCCGGGCCGCGGGACAGGCGTACCCGTGCGCGCGGGGCGAGGTGGGAGGCGAGCGCCATGAGCACCGACAGCTCGGCGGTCTCCACGTGCTCCCAACGCACGAGACTGATGAGGGTCGCCGACTCGAGCAGCGTGACCGCACGTCGCGCTCGCGCGCCCGCGTCGCCGTCGCCGTTGCGGCGGCGCCCATCGAGCGGACTCGGGTCGCGCAGATCGTCCAGCATGTGCCGGGCGTCGACGACGCAGACGATCGGTGCAGGCGGTGTGCGCGTGACGATGTCCAGGTGCAGCACGTCCACGTCGATGTCCGCATCGATCACGAAGCGCTCGACGTCGTGCCGATCCCGCTCGAGCGTCACCGCGACGGGATCGCTCGGCGCCGCACCCGCATCCGCATCCTCGCGTCCAGCCGAGACGCGGAGGAGTGGTCATGAAGGTTCGTGCGTCCCTCAAATCCCTGAAGGAGCAGCCCGGCGCGCAGGTCGTGCGCCGTCGTGGTCGCGTCTACGTCATCAACAAGCTGAACCCGCGCTTCAAGGGTCGGCAGGGGTGACCGTCCCCGGTTGCGCAGCACCGGCATCCGTCGAGATCCGCTGCGCCGTCGAGAGCGACGTGGCGGCGGTCTGCGCCTTCGGTGCCGTGGTGCTCCCCGCGCACTACACGCCTCTCATCGGGGCCGATGCCGCACAGGAGCTGGTCACCGACTGGTGGAGCGCCCCCGCGACGCTCCGCGCCGTCGACGCCCAGGCGCTCTGGGTGGCACTCGATGCCGACGGGGAGATCGTCGGCGTCGGCGAGCTCGGCCACATCGGCGACGATCCCGTCATCTACAAGCTGTACATCGGCGCCCACCGCCGCGGCGAGGGTATCGGCGCGCTCCTGATCGACCGGATGATCGCGACGCTCGCACCGCGCACGCCGCGCGTGCTGATCGAGCACGTCGCCGCCAACGACCGCGCCGCGGCGTTCTACGAGCGCCACGGGTTCGTCGTCGACCATGTCGACGTGATCGACCCGCACGCCCCCGAGCGCGACGTCGTCTGGCGGGCCCGCGAGCTCGCCGCCTGATCGGGCGGCGCTCAGGCGAAGCGGTCGAGGTGGATGCCGGCGTACGCGAGCGCCGCGACGCTCTCGCCGTCCGTGATCTCGCCCGCGGCGATCATGCGGAGGACATTGCCGAACGGCACCCACCGCACGGCGTCGATGCCCTCCTCGTGTTGAGAGGCGTCGGCATCCGCACCCCGGGAGATGCCCTGCGCGAGGAAGACGAACTCGGGTGCGCGCGCGATGCCGTTGAGGGCGTTCATCCGCCCGAGCGCCGTCCAGCGTGCCGCGGTGATGCCGGCCTCCTCGGCGAGCTCTCGCTGCGCCGCGACGAGAGGGTCCTCGCCGTCCGAGCCGCCCGCCGGAACCTCCCAGGAGCGGCCGGTGGTGTAACGCTCGAGCGAGACGAGACAGACGCGATCATCGTCATCGACGGCGACGACGAACACGGCGGGATGCTGCATCTCCACCACGCCGTAGATGCCCTCGCCGTGAGGGCCGACGACATCGTTCTCCTCGACGCGGATCCAGCGGTTCTCGTACACGGTGCGCGATGCGCGCGTCTGCCACGTCATGCGCCCACCCTAGAACGGGCGAACGGCCCGGACGCAGAGTCCGGGCCGTTCGAGCGGGCGGTGGCGATCAGTACCAGCCCACGGACTCCGAGTGGTCCCATGCGCCGCAGGGCGTGCCGTAGCGGCCCGCGATGTAGCCCATGCCCCACGCGATCTGGGTCGCGGGGTTGGTCTCCCAATCGGCGCCGGCGGAGGCCATCTTGCTGCCCGGGAGTGCCTGCGGGATGCCGTACGCACCGCTGCTGTTGGCGGCGTTCACACGCCAGCCCGACTCCTTGTTCCACAGCGACACGAGGCAGGCGAACTGGTCGTCGCCCCAGCCGTAGTTGGCGGCAGCCATCGAGCGGGCGATGCCCTGGGCGGATGCCGGGTCGACGTTGACGTCGACCGCGGGACGCGACGAGACCGAAGCGGTCTTCGCGGCGGCCTCTTCCTCGGCCTTCGCCTTCGCGGCGGCTTCCGCGGCGGCAGCGGCTTCCGCGGCGGCCTTGGCCGCAGCCTCGGCGGCAGCCTTGGCAGCGGCCTCCTCGGCGGCCTTGCGCTGCACGGCGGCATCGAGCGCGGCGCGCAGCTGCGCGGTCTTGGCAGCGACGACCTCGGTCTCGGCCTTCGCGTCGGAGGTGAGGGTGGGGATCATCATGGCGGGCGTCACATCGAGTGCGCGGAGCTTCGTGATGAGGCCACCGAGCTTGTCGGTGTCGACGGTGGTGGCGGTGGTGCCGACGTCGAGGCCGGAGGCCGAGATGTCGATCGACACCTTCGCGGCGGCGGCGACGGCGCTCTGTGCGGCACTCATGGCGGTGACGCCGCCGGCGGTGATCGCGCTGAGCGGTGCGGAGCTGGTTTCGACGGTGACCGAGCCGGTGGAGGCGGCGGGAGCATCGCTCGCAGCGAAGGCCGGCAGGGCCCCCGCGGTGGTCGTGGCGGCGCCGATCACGAGGCCGAGGCCGAGGAGGGCGGATGTCACGGGGCGGTAAGGCAGACGGGGCATAAAGAGAGTACTTCCGGTGAATCAGCACCGCCCAGGCGCCGGAGCGCGAGCGGTGTGCGTCCTCGGGTGGACACGAAGGTCACAGCTTCACAACGTTTTCTGGACATCCCCGGCGCAGAACCTGAGTGATCCCTGAACGTCAACCGGCCGTCGGGGCGCATTTCCTCCGGGCCGTTTGCCACGGTCCGGGCCCTGTCCGCTGTCCTGACGGCGATATAGAGTCGCCTGCGACAGATCGTCATCGACAGGACGTCGCATAACGAAAAAGAGGCGAAAAAAATGGCATCCACTTCGGCATCCGAGATCGTCGACGCCGTCGGCGGTCCCGGAAACATCGCGAGTCTGACCCACTGCGCTACACGATTGCGCTTCCAGCTCAACGACGGTGAGAAGGTCGACAAGACCGCCGTCGAAGCTATTCCGGGAGTGCTCGGCGCGGTTCCGCAGGCCGGCGACCGTTTCCAGGTCGTGATCGGCGGCGGCGTGCAGACCGTCTACAACGAGATCATGGCGTTGCCCGTCATGGCCGGCGGCGCATCCGCCGGCGGCGGCGCGGACGAGAGCATCGCCGACATCAAGGCGCGCGAGCGTGCGAAGGGCCCCCGTGGCACCAACGCCTGGCTCGACTCGCTGTTCGAGTTCCTCTCGGACTCGTTCCGCCCCATCCTCGGCGCCCTCCTCGGCGCGTCGCTGTTCATCACGTTCATGGCGCTGGCGGCGACCCTCGGCTGGATCCCGGCGTGGAACGCGCCCGGCGTGGTGCTGCCGCCGTCGTGGGCGTTCGTCAACCTCATGTGGCAGTGCGTGTTCGTCTTCCTGCCGCTGATGGTCGCCTACAACGCGTCGCAGAAGATCGGGGCCGACCCGTGGGTGGGCTTCGCGATCATGGCCGTGACGATGCTCCCGGGCTTCGCCGGGCTCGGCAAGACCGCCGATGCGGTGCAGTCGACCTTCCTCGGCTCTCAGATCACGACGGTCCAGGTGTTCGGGATGCCGCTGACCATCTTCGACTACAGCTCGCAGGTCTTCCCGCCGCTGCTCATGGCGCCGGTGCTCGGCCTCGTCTACAAGGGGCTGAAGAAGGTGATCCCCGAGAACATCCAGCTGATCTTCGTGCCGTTCATCTCGATGCTGGTCATGATCCCGCTGACGGCGTTCCTCATCGGCCCGATCGGCGTGTACGCCGGTGCGGCGCTGGCGAACCTGCTCAGCTCGATCAACTCGTTCTCGCCGTTCATCTTCGCGATCGTCATCCCGCTCGCCTACCCGTTCATGGTGCCGTTGGGCCTGCACTGGCCGATCAACGCGATCATGCTCCTGAACATCCAGACCCTCGGCTACGACTTCATCCAGGGCCCCATGGGCGCGTGGAACTTCGCGTGCTTCGGTGCGACCGCCGGTGTGCTCGTCCTCGCCTGGCGGGAGAAGGACAAGCAGATGCGGCAGACGGCGACGGGCGCGCTCGCGGCGGGCCTGCTCGGCGGCATCTCCGAGCCCTCGCTCTACGGCATCCACCTGCGGTACAAGCGCATCTATCCGCGGATGCTCGTCGGCTGCCTCACGGGCGGTCTCATCATCGGCATCGGTTCGCTGGTGCTGGGTCTTCCCCACGGCATCACGACGCAGGCGTTCGTCTTCACCTCGCTGCTGACGATCCCCGCCTTCAACCCGATCGGGCTCTACCTGGTCGCCGTTGCCGGCGCGTTCGTGGTCGCGATGGTGCTCGTCATCATCTCGGGCTACAAGAACCCGGAGCCGGCCGATGCGGCCGTCGCGGCGGCCACGGCAGGCGCGGCATCCGTCGCCCCCGGTGTGGCGCGCGACAGCATCCCGGCTGTCGCCGGCGGCGCCGAGCTCGCCGGTGTCGCCGGTGAAGGCGCGGCGACCGCGACCGCGACCGCCCTGGCAGACCGTCCGGCCGCCGTCGGGGAGCTGATCCAGCTCGCCTCGCCGTTGGACGGAACCGTCGTCGCGCTCGACCAGGTGCCCGACCCCGTCTTCGCCGGCGGTGTCATGGGCCCGGGCGTCGCGATCGAGCCCACCGGTGACACGGTCTACGCGCCGGGTGCCGGCACGGTGGTGGCCGCTCAGCCGACCGGACACGCGTTCGGCCTGCAGCTGGACAACGGCGCCGAGGTGCTCATCCACGTGGGAATCGACACGGTCAACCTGAAGGGGGAGGGCTTCGACGTCAAGGTCAAGAACGGCGACCGCGTCGAGACCGGCACGCCGCTCGTCACCTTCGACCGCGCCGTGATCGAGAAGGCGGGCTACCCCCTGATCACGCCGGTGATCGTCCTCAACGGCGACACGTTCGACACCGTCGACCCGGTCGCCCTCGGCCCCGTCACGCACGGATCGCCGCTGCTGGACGTGCAGAAGAAGGCCTGACCGCTGCGCTCTGCGTTTCGACTCGCTGCGCTCGCTCAACGACCGGGGAAGGCCTCCCCGGTCGTTGAGTGAGGAGCGCAGCGACGAGTCGAAATGCGGTGACCCCGCCGTCAGCGCACCGCGGCGACCGCGTCCCAGATCGCGTCGGCGACCTCCCGCTTCGTGCCCGCCGCATCCGACACGACGGTGCCGGCGGCATCCAGCAGCAGCACACGATTGTCGGTCGCCTCGAAGCCGTGGGTCTCATCGACCCGGTTCACCGCCAGCAGGTCCACGCCCTTGCGCTCTCGTTTGCGGCGTCCCCGTGCCAGAAGCTCCGCATCGTCGGCCGCCGTCTCGGCGGCGAAGCCGACCACGATCTGACCGGGCCGGCGTGCGGCGACGAGTCCTGCGAGCACATCGGGGGTGGTCACCAGCTCCAGCCGCGGCACGCCGTCCTCCTTGCGCAGCTTTTCGCGCGAGACCTCCGCGACCCGGTAGTCGGCGACCGCGGCCACCATCGCGATGATGTCGGCGGCGGGCGCGGCATCCGTCATCGCCGTCTCCAGCTCGGCGGCCGTGCCGACGCGCACCATCGTGATGTGCGTGTGGCGGGATGCCGACGCGAGCACCCCTTCGTCCACGTGGGCCGCCACGAGCGTGACGTCGGCGCCGCGGTCGGCGGCGGCGAGGGCGAGCTCAGTACCCTGACGGCCACTGGAGCGGTTGCCGAGGAAGCGCACCGGGTCGATGGGCTCACGGGTGCCGCCGGTCGACACGGCGACCCGCAGGCCCGCGAGATCGGCGGGCGGCGGCGCGGCGATCGCCAGCGCCGCAGCGACGATCTCCTCCGGCTCCACCATCCGCCCGGGCCCGCTGTCGCCGCCCGTCAGCGGGCCGTCGGCCGGCCCCACCACGTGCACGCCGCGCGCCCGCAGCGTCGCGACGTTGGCCTGCGTGGCGGCGTGTTCCCACATCGCCGTGTGCATCGCGGGCGCGACGACGACGGGCGCGGTGGTGGCGAGCAGCGTCACACCGAGCAGGTCGTCCGCGATGCCCGCCGCCATCTTCGCGAGGATGTTGGCCGTCGCGGGGGCGATGACGATGAGGTCCGCGGAGGTGCCGAGGGCGACGTGGCGCACGCGCGCGACGTCGTCGTGGACACTGGTCGTGACAGGATTCCTGCTGACGGCCTCCCACGTGGTCGTCCCGACGAAGCGCAGCGAGTCCTCGGTGGGAACAACGTGCACCTCGTGCCCGTTGGTGACGAGGGCGCGCACGAGGTGCACCGTCTTGTACGCGCCGATGCCGCCCGTCACGCCCACGACAACGAACATGGTCCGATCCTCCCACGCCGCAGGCGTCGCCACGAGGAGCGGACGGAGAGGTCACGAGCACCGTGTGCACCGTCATCGTCCACGTCCCGCACGGCGATGGCGCGCCCGTACGGTTGCTCGCCGTCCGTGACGAGGACCCCGCGCGCTCGTGGGATCCGCTGGGCCCGTGGTGGCCCGAGCTTCCCGCTGTGCGAGGGGTGCGCGACCGTCGTGCCGGTGGTGCGTGGTTGGCGGTGGATGCCGAGGACGGCCGCGTCGCGGTGATCCTCAACCGCGCCGACGTGCTGGCCGCCGACCCGACGGGACGGGCCGAGCCCCCGATCTCCCGCGGTCGGATCGTCCTCGATGCCGTCGCCGGCCGCACCCCGGACAGTCCACCGCATGCGCAGGGGTTCAACCTCGTCGAGGCGACGGCCGCCGGCGCCCGTGTCACCATGTGGGACGGCGGCGCTCTGCGGCACGTGGAGCTTGCTCCCGGCATCCACATGGTCGCGCATGACGACGTCGACGACGAGGCGACGGCGCGCATCGCGGCGTGGCGCGCGGCCTTCAGCGCGCCGGCTGCCATCGACGGGCACTGGTGGGAGCCCTGGCTCGACACTCTCGAGCTGACGAGCGGACTGGGACCCACCGACGATCGCGCCATCGTGCGCGACAACCGTCCCTTCGGGTACCCGACCCTGTCGCTGCTGGTCGTCGCCGCCTCGCTCGGACCCGACGGCGTCGACGTGCGCTACGCGGAGTTCGACGAGCCGGGGCAGTGGAACCGACCCCGGCTCGCCTGAGCGTCTCGCGCCACCGTCGTCTCAGGCCCCGCGGCGAATGGCCGTGACCAGGGGCCGCGATGTGAGCAGCGACAGGCACACCAGCACGATCCCGGCGAGGAACGTCCCCACGATCACCACCATCGAGATCGGAGCGATCAGCACCGTCAGCCCCACCACAGGCAACGCCAGAGCGACGCCGACGAGTGCGCCCCCCACCGCCGCCCATCGCAGCGGCACGATGACGGTGAGCGCGCGGGCGCGGCGCAGTTCGCGCCCCGGCATCCCCAGACGATCCAGGCCCACGATGAGCTCGCGGTCCTCGAGCGTGGACGCGGCCTGTGTCACCCCCACCGAGCAGGCGAGCAGCGCGAAGCCGACGCCGAGCGTCACGAGCACGCCCGTGCGCATGTCGGCGAACAGCACGGCCTGAGACCCCGTCTGCCCGTCGTCGCCGGCGAGCGCCACGAGGCTCGCTCCCGAGCCGCCCACCACCGCGATGACGCCGATCATCGCGATCCCCGAGACGCGGCGCCAGGCCGAGGCCGCGTGCGCCGACAGCTCGCGCCCGGCGATGAGCTGCGCCGCAGACGACGTGGTGCGCGCGAGGCGGCGCCCGCGGGCCGCGACCAGCGGTGCTCCGACGACGTTCACGATCACGAGTGCGACGCCGAACAGGCCCACCAACGCGATCAGGCCGACCGAGGCGCCCTAGACCTGCGCGATCGCGGTGATGTTCGACACCGCCGTCGCCACGGCGACGATCGCCAGGACGCCGAAGACCAGCGCCGTCGTGCGCCGCCGTGGCGGGTCGGTGCGACGAGCCACGCCCAGCGGCGTCAGCTGCACCCGTCGCAGGCTCAGTGCCGCGCTCGCCGTGGCGCCCACGACGACACCCACGACCGCCCCGGCCGCCGCGCCCGCGCCGGTCCAGAGCGCCGCGGCTCCGACGGGGCCGCCGAAGAACGGCAGCAGTCCCACCAGCGGCAGCAGCGCCGCGTACAGACCGACGCCCAGGATGCCGCCGACCAGTGCGGTCGCGCCCGCTTCGACGACCGTCATCGCGCTGACCTCTCCCGCCCCGGCGCCGAGGAGGCGCAGAGTGGCCGGACGGTCGTTGCGTCGGCGCGCCGACAGACGTGCCGCGGCCGCCCCCAGCGTCGCGATCGGCACCGTGAGCAGCACGAGCGCCAGTGCGCTGAGCACGCGGTAGATGATCTGCATCTCCCCGGCGGCGCGCGGGTCGGTGAAGAACATGCCGACGCCGCCGCCGACGACCAGCAGCAGCGCGGTCGTGACGCCGAAAGCGACGATCGGCCGCACCAGCGCGGCGCGGCCTTGCCGCGACGGGCGCGCGAGCATCACGGTGAGGCGGACGGTGCCGGCGACGCTCATGCGGCGCCGCCCGTCGCGACCGTCGCCGAGCCCTGGATGCGCCCGTCGGTCATGCGCAGCGTCCGCGAGCAGCGCGCCGCGACTCCCGGGTCGTGGGTGACGACGACGAGGTCTTCGCGGCGGCCCCCGCGGCGTCATCGGCCCCGGGATGTATCGGCATCCGCCTCCCGGGCGATCTCTGTCGCGCGTCGGGGGTCGCTGCTAGCGTCGCGGCATGGGAGTGGACGGGGGCGAGCCGGTGTTCTTCGCGGATGCCGCGGCCTTCCGGGCATGGCTCGAAGCCCACCACGACACCGCGACCGAACTGTGGATGGTGCGCCGGCGCAAGGGTCATCCCGAGCAGGGGCTGCGCTGGGAGGACGCGGTCCCCGAGGCGCTGTGCTTCGGCTGGATCGACTCGACGAGTCGACGGCTCGACGACGACGCGCGCATCCAGCGGTGGACGCCGCGCACGCCCACCTCCACGTGGAGCGCGGTGAACATCGCCCACGTCGCGCGGCTCACCGTGGAGGGGCGCATGCACCCGGCGGGCCTGGCGGCACTCGAGCAGCGTCGACCGGAGCGCAGCGCGACCTACTCCTATGAAGTGCGCGAAGAGCTCGATGCGGCCGAGTTGGCCGCCATCGCCGCGGTTTCCGCCGCCCACGCGTTCTGGGATGCCGCGACGCCCGGCTACCGTCGGGTCTGCGCGAACTGGGTGCACGGCGCGCAGCGTGCCCAGACGCGCGCTGACCGACTGAGCACGCTCGTCGCGGAGTGCGCGGCCGGGCGACTCATCCCTTCGCAGCGCTACGGCACCCCGCCCGCGTGGCTCGCGCGCGCCGCTGCGGCGGCCGCGGTGCACGGAGAGTCATAACGGCGGCGCGCGGCCGCGTCGTCGACCGTCAGCGCCGGCGCAGCAGCAGCAGCACGCCGTCCTCGAGCGTCCCCGGCTCCCCATCGGGGCCCGTTGCGGCGCGGGTGCGGGTCTCCACGCGCACGGGCTCCCACGCCTCCGGATCGAGGTCGAGCAGTCGCAGCTCCTCCTCCGGGGGCAGCAGCCGTGGGCGTTGCCCGTCCTCTTCGTGACGGGACCACGGCGGCGCGGAGGCGTGCGACACGATCAGTAGATGCCCGCCGACGGCGACGCGCGCGGCGGCGCCGCGCAGGAGCGAGATCCGTGGGAAGTCCGGCTCCCAGGAGCGCAGGAAGCTCGCGCTCACCAGGTCGAACGTCCCGGTCGGCGCCGCGTCCGCACCGCTTCCCGCGAAGAAGGCTATCCGTTCGGCGAGCCCGCGGTCGCGCGCTGCCGCCGCGCCCCGGCGGATGGCCGTCTCCGACACGTCGACCGCCGTCACGGTCCAGCCGCGCTCGGCGAGCCACACGGCATCCGCCCCTTCGCCGCACCCGATCTCCAGGGCCCGGCCGACCGGGAGCGTCGCGGCGAGGTCGGCGAAGGTCGCATTGACGTGACCCGACCAGATGCTGTCGCGGGCCGCGTAGCGCTGCTCCCACGCCGAGGCTCGTTCGCGGGCGCGCTGCGCCAGTGCCAGGTCGCCGTCCTCCACGACCAGTGCGGCATTGACCCCGGCGCCCGCCATCGATCCGGCCGCCATCGCGACGGGAACATTGCCGTAGGGCGCGACGACATTGCCGGCCGCCCACACGCGCGGATGCGAGGTCCTGCCCAGGAGGTCGACCGCCAGCGGCGCCCCGGGATCGTCGGTGCGCGCCAGGCGAAGGGCGTCGGCGAAGGCGAGGTCGATCACCGGCGCCGGCGCGACGAACAGGGCATCGATCGCGTGCGTCTCGCCGTCGGCATCCCGCGCCGCGCGCAGCGCACCGCCCGCACCGTCGAGTGCGACGATCGGTGTCGGCACGATGCGGATGCCGCGCGCCTGCCAGCGCACTCGCAGCTCGTCGTCGAGGGGCTCGATCGCGCCCGTGAAGGCGGTGAGCTCCTCGCTCCACTGCCGAACCAGCTCGATCTGGTGCACGCTCTGCGGCGAGGTCGCCAGCACGCCGAGACGGCTGCCCGCCACCTCGAAGCCGTGGCAGTACGGGCAGTGCAGCACGCTGTGGCCCCACAGTTCGTCGAGCCCCGCGACGGGCGGCAGCTGGTCGCGCACTCCGCTGGCGATGATGACGGCGCGAGCGGTGTCGATCGTGCCGTCGGTGCGCGTGAGGCGCAACACGGCGCCGTCATCGCGGATGCCGTCGACCTCGCCCTCTTCGACGCGCACGCCGTAGCGGCCCAGCTCGTCGCGTCCGCGCGCGAGCAGCGCCTGGGGATCGATGCCGTCGTGGCCCAGGACGCCGTGCATGTGCGCGGCGAAGCGATTGCGCGGGCTGGCGCTGTCGATCACCAGCGTGCGCCGACGCGCACGTCCCAGCATCTGCGCGGCGCTCAGGCCGGCCGCGGCGCCGCCGATGACGACCGCGTCCCACTCTCTGCTCTGCATAGGTCCACTGTGGAAGGTGCGGGTGATGATTGCAAACGAAATTGCGTTATTGGCAAACTGAGGAGATGTCCCACGCTCTCGATCAGGTCGGCGCTCGCCTTCGTGCGGCCCGGCACGCACGCGGCTGGACGCTCGAGGAGCTCGCGACGCCGGCGGGCGTCTCGGTGAGTACGCTGTCGCGTCTGGAGTCGGGCAAGCGACAAGCCTCGCTCGAGCTGTTGCTGCCGTTGACGCGTCGACTCGGCATCCGCATCGACGATCTCCTTCCTACCGAGACACGTGACCCGCGCGTGCACCGCCCGATCGAGCGTCGCGACGGGATGGTCATCGCGCCGCTGACGCTCGAGGACTCGCCGATGCAGGCGCTGAAGATCGTCTATCCGCCGATGGATGCCGCGCCCGCCGCCTGCATCCACGAGGGATACGAGTGGCTCTACGTGCTGAGCGGACGCGTGCGGTTGGCGCTCGACGGCAGCGAGCACGCGCTCGGCGCCGGCGAGGCCGCCGAGTTCGACACGCGGTTGCCGCACTCGATCAGCGCGACCGCCGATGGCCCCGCCGAGGTGCTGAGCATCTTCAGTGCCTCGGGCGAACGCTTCCACACGCGCCTCGCCTGACGGCGAGAAACCACGACCGCCGCGAGAAACCACGCCGGCGCGTGTTTCTCGACGCGGCGATGGTTTCTCGCGGAGGAGGGACGCGTCAGCCGCGGTGCGTGCGGTAGTACGACAGGAGCGCCTGGGTCGAGGCATCCTGCGCAGCCGTCGCGGCCTCGTCCCCCTCGATCGCCGGGGCGATCTGCAGGGCGAGCTGCTTGCCGAGCTCGACGCCCCACTGGTCGAAGGAGTTGATGCCCCAGACCACACCCTGCGTGAAGGTGATGTGCTCGTACAGAGCGACCAGCTCGCCGAGCACGCGCGGGGTCAGCGCCGGCGCGAAGATCGACGTCGTCGGGCGGTTGCCGGGGAACGTGCGTGCCGCCACGAGCGCGCCGGTGGTGCCCTCGGCTTCGACCTCCTCCGCCGTCTTGCCGAAGGCGAGAGCCTTGGTCTGCGCGAGGAAGTTCGCCAGGAACAGGCCGTGCACGTCGCGGCCGCCGTCGTTCAGGTCGTACGCGGGGTTCACGAAGGCGATGAAGTCCGCCGGGATCAGGCGGGTGCCCTGATGGATCAGCTGGTAGAAGGCGTGCTGACCGTTGGTGCCCGGCTCGCCCCAGAAGATCTCGCCCGTGTCGCTCGTGACCGGCGAGCCGTCCCAGCGCACGCGCTTGCCGTTGGACTCCATGGTCAGCTGCTGCAGGTACGCGGCGAAGCGGCTGAGCTGCTGGGCGTAGGGGAGCACGGCGTGCGACTGCGCGCCGAGGAAATTCGTGTACCAGACGTTGAGCAGGCCCATGAGGACCGGCACGTTGCGCGCGAACGGGGTCGTGCGCACGTGCTCGTCGATCGCGTGGAAGCCCGCGAGAAGCTCGCGGAACGCGTCCGGTCCGAGCTCGACCATCAGCGACAGGCCGATGGCGGAGTCGACCGAGTAGCGGCCGCCCACCCAGTCCCAGAATCCGAAGGCGTTGGCCGGGTCGATGCCGAAGTCGGCCACCTTGTCGAGGGCGGTCGAGACCGCGACGAAGTGGTGCGCGACGGCATCCTGCTTCTGCGCGTCGGAGCCGTCGATCGCCCCGGCGGCGGCCAGGCCCGTCCACAGCCAGTCGCGCGCGAGACGCGCGTTGGTGAGCGTCTCCAGCGTCGTGAACGTCTTCGAGGCGACGATGAACAGCGTCGTCTCGGGGTCGAGGTCCTTCGTCTTGTGCGCCAGGTCGAACGGGTCGATGTTCGAGACGAAACGCGCGCTGATCCCCGCGGTCGCATACGGCTCCAGCGCGGTCGAGATCATCGCGGGACCGAGGTCGGAGCCGCCGATACCGATGTTGACGACGTGCGTGACCGTCTTGCCGGTGACACCCTTCCACGCGCCCGAGCGCACGCGATCGGCGAAAGCGCTCATCGCGTTCAGCACGGCCTGCACATCGGCATCCACGTGCTGGCCGTCCACGACGAGTTCGGGCGTCGCTCCGGCCGGGCGTCGCAGCGCCGTGTGCAGCACGGCGCGGTCTTCCGTCGTGTTGATGTGCTCGCCGCGGAACATGGCCGCGAGGCGATCGGCCAGGTGCACGTCGTCGGCGAGGGCCAGGAGCGAGGTCAGGATGCCGTCGTCCACGAGGTTCTTCGAGAGGTCCACGTGCAGGTCGGCGGCGTCGAAGGTCAGCCGCTCGACCCGCGTCGGGTCGTCGGCGAACCAGGCGCGGAGGTCGGGGGCGAAATCCGCGGCGCGTGCGGACAGATCGGCCCAGGCGGGAGTGCGGGTGGCGTCGATGGGAGTGCTCACGCCTTTACGCTAGCGTCCGCGAGCCGGGTGTGCAGACGCGAGTCCTGTGAGAAAGGCATGGCCGGACGAGATCGATGCGCGAGCCCCGGAAACGACGGTGGGCCGGCCGTCCGAGAGGACGACCGGCCCTGCAATCCGTTGCACCGCATTCGCAGGGGGAGAGTCCTGCGTCGCCTCCTCCGGCTCATGGAGTCGGTGTCCGGATTCGGCGATGACTCACGTTATAACGGCCAGGTCACGACCGGAGGCACGTCCGCCGAGTGCATATCGTTCGCATACCGTCCTGCCAGGAAACGGTCCCGTCCTCACGATCGCAGCGAGGCGAACCCTGCCGAGACCGTCAGGCTGATCCGCCGCGGCGAATCCGGATCCACGCGCAGACGGTTCTCCACGTCCCCGGCGGCGGCGTCGGTGGACACGGCGTAGGTCGCGTCGGGCAGCACGAGAGCGAGCCGGCCCGCGCTGAGGTCCGCCGTCAGTGTCCGGGGCGCGGACCCGGTGAGGCTGCCCTCGACGGACCCGGCGCTCAGCTTGAAGCCCGCGCGATCGACTCCGGCGAGATCCACGACGAGTCGCCCGGCGGAGACGTCCGCGGTGAGCGCTGCCGCTCGCCCAGACAGCTCCATCGATCCGGCGCTCACGGTGGCGTCCACCGTCCCGTACGTGCCCTGCACCCGCAGCGCGCCGGCGCTGAGCGTGAGATCGCCGTCGAGGGCGACCCGCTCCAGCGAACGGGGGAGGGTCAGCACCGCGGTGTCGCTGCGCCCGAAGGGGCGGATCGCGCTCCACCACGTACGCTGCGTCGTGACCACGAGCCGATCGCCGTCGCGACGCAGGCGCCAGTCCGCGACGGCACCGTCGACCTCCAGCGACGCGCGGTCACCGCCGTAGACGATGCTCAGATCCGCGGCGGCCACGTCGACGGTGAGGGCGCGTACGTCCGCGGCATCCGCCGTCAGCGTGCCGCTGCCGCGCGCGGCGCCGGCGATCGCGCCGAGCGCCGAGGTGGCGAACGCGCCGAAGATCAGGGCGGCGCCGAGCGCGATCGTCAGGATCGCCACGACGCGGGCCGCCGGGCGTGGGCCGGTCGGACGCGGCGGTCCGTCGGGACGGCCGGCGGATGGCCCGCCCGCGCCGGCGGTCGGCGGAGGCGGTGTGAGGGTGGTGGTCATCGGTTCGTTCCGTTCTCCCAGTGGATGAGGGCGGCCAGCACCCGTCGGTTGCCGTGTTCGTCCTGCTCGAGGTCGAGCTTTTGGAACAGCGAGGTGATGTGCTTCTCGACGCTCGCCTCGGTGACGAACAGCGTCTGTGCGATCGCCTGGTTGCTCTTGCCTTCGGCGATCAGCGCCAGCACGCTGCGCTCGCGTTCGGTCAGCCGCTCCATGCGTGCGTCGCGTCCGCGGCGGGTGAGCAGCTGCGCGACCACTTCGGGGTCGAGGACGGTGGCGCCCGCGCCGATGCGTTCGACCGCATCGAGGAAATCGCCGACATCGGCCACGCGATCCTTCAGCAGGTAGCCCAGCGCCGCGGACTGCGTGCTGATCAGCTCGCCCGCATACCGCTCCTCGACGTATTGGCTGAGCACCAGCACGGCCACCTCCGGATGTGCGGCGCGCAGGTGCACCGCGGCGCGGATGCCTTCATCGGTGAACGTGGGCGGCAGGCGCACGTCGAGGATGCACAGATCCGGGGTGGAGGTGGCCACGGCATCCATCAGCGCCCCGGCGTCGGGGAGCGCGGCGACCACCTCGTGACCGGCGTCGTCGAGGAGGCGCACGAGACCCTCGCGCAGCAGGGTGGAATCCTCGCAGATCAGGATGCGCACGGCACACTCACCTCCAGAGCGGTCGGACCGCCGTGGGGGCTGTCGAGGCGGCTCACCCCGCCGGCTGCCGCGATCCGATGCGCGATGCCGTCGAGGCCGCCGCCGGGCAGCACGCGGGCACCGCCGACACCGTTGTCCTCGACGCGTGCCCAGAGCATCGGCGCGCCCTGATCGACGCCATCGCGTCGGCGCACCGTCACGCGCACCTCGCTGCCCCGCGAGTGCTTGGCCGCGTTGGTCAGCGACTCGGCGATGGCGAAGTAGACCGCGGCCTCGGCCGTGCGGCTGCACCGATTCGACGGGTCCCCGGAGGCATCGGGCAGACGCACGTCGAGGGTCACGGGGACGTGCGATCGTGCGGCCAGGGCGCTGAGGGCGGCATCCAGGCCCCGGTCGTCGAGGACGGAGGCGTGGATGCCGCGGGCCAGCTGGCGCAGCTCGGTGATCGCCGCCTTGGTCGAGGTGTGGGCTTCATCGATCAGCGCCTTGGCCGCGGCAGGATCGCTGTCGATCTTCTGCTGGGCCAGCCCCAGCATCATCCCCACCGAGACGAGTCGCGGCTGGACGCCGTCGTGGAGGTCGCGTTCGATGCGCGTGCGCTCCAGTTCGCCGGAGCGCACCGCGCTCTCGCGCTGCGTGCCGGCGGCGCGGGCCTGCTCCACGAGCACCGCTTCACGGCTCGGCACGAGGACCGCCCGGGTGAGCACCGCATGCAGGAGCGCGGCGCCGATCAACAGCGCGAGGCTGACGATGATGCCCACGATGCCGACCGGGACGGCCGCCTCGATGCCGATCTGCACGTCCGTGGCGGGGATGCGAGCGGCATCCTCGCCGATCAGTGGAGCGAACAGCAGCACCACGCTGGAGGACAGGGCGCCGACGATCGGCAGCACGACGAGCCCGAGGATCGTCGAGATGCCCGCCGAGGCGACGCCGCGCCACATCGGGCCGTCGGTGAACTGCTGCCAGAGGGTGCGCAGCCACCCGGTGAACCCGGGGTGGGCGCTGGGGCGTGCCGTCAGCGCGGGCAGGCCGTACTCGTAGAGGCCGTCGACCCGCGCGTATTCGAGCCATGCGGTGGCCCACGTCGCGTAGACGAACGCCACCAGGAACAGCGCCCCGACCCCGAGAGCGGGAAGGAGCCCGACGCCGAGGCTCAACAGCAGCAGAAGCAGGCTGAAGATCGCGGTGCCCGCCAGCCCCATCGCCGCCAGCTGCGCGATGGCCCCGAGATGGGCGAGGACTCCGACGCGGCGCGCGGGCGCCGTCGGCGCGGGCGGTGGGGGTGCGGCGTGTGGCACGGATGCCGGGGGCAGGGCGGCGGTCTCTGACATGACTCCACGCTAGGGCGCGCCACGGCGCGGACGCAGGGAGCGGTCCCCCGAATCGGGGTGGGGTTATCCCCACCGGCCGGCTCCGCGCCGAGGGAGGGCGTGCGGAAGGATGGAGGCATGACCGTCCGCGACATCCGCCTGATCGCCGTCGACATGGACGGCACGCTGCTGCTGCCCGACGGGTCGGTGCCCGACGGGCTGTGGTCGCTGCTGGGGCGGCTGCGCGAGCGGGGCATCGCCTTCGCCCCGGCCAGCGGTCGCCAGCTGGCGACGCTGCAGCAGACGTTCGCCGCCGTCGACGGCGAGCTCGACTACATCGCCGAGAACGGCGCGTACGTGGTCCGCGGCGACGTCGAGGTCAGCTCGGACGCCGTGGATCCGGCGGTCGCGGCATCCGTCGTCGCGCGCCTGCGTGCCGCCGTCGCGGAGGGGACCCTCCGCGCCGGACTCGTGCTGTGCGGCAAGAGGTCGGCGTACGTCGAGGACACCGCTCCTCGCTTCCTCGCGGAGGTCGAGAAGTACTACGCGCGTCGGGAGGTCGTGGCCGATCTGCTCACCGTGGACGATCAGATCCTCAAGCTCGCGATCTACGACCTCGACGGCGGAGAGGAGCACTCCGCGCCCGCCTTCGCCGATCTCGCCGAGACCCACCGGGTCGTCGTCTCCGGTCACCACTGGGTCGACATCATGAACGCGACCGTCAACAAGGGGGTCGCGCTGCGGGCGCTGCAGGATGCGCTCGGTGTGACGGCCGAGCAGACCGCCGCGTTCGGCGACTACCTCAACGATCTCGAGATGCTCGGTGCCGCGCACTGGTCGTACGCCATGGCCGACGCCCACCCGGATGTCGCGGCCGTCGCGCGGTTCCGGGCGCCCTCGAATGCGGATGCCGGGGTGCTGAGCGTCATCGAGGAGTTGATCGCACGGTGATCATCCGCCGGGCGTAGCGTGGAGGCATGGTCAAGATCCCCACGGTCACCCTGAACGACGGCACGTCCTTTCCCGAGCTCGGATTCGGCACCTACAAGCTGCAGGGCGAGGACGGTGTCGCCGCGATCGAGGCGGCCATCGGCGCGGGCTATCGCCTGCTCGACTCGGCCGTGAACTACGAGAACGAGACCGAGGTCGGCGAGGCGGTCCGCCGCAGCGGCATCCGCGACGAGCTCATCGTGACGACGAAGGTTCCGGGCCGCGACCACGGCTACGAGGAGACGATCCGCAGCGCCCACGCGTCGCTCGAGCGTCTGGGCCTGCAGCGCATCGACCTCTACCTGATCCACTGGCCGAATCCCAGCGTCGGCCGCTACGTCGAGACGTTCCGCGCGATGGTCGACTTGCGAAGCGAGGGCAAGGTCGGCTCGGTCGGTGTCTCCAACTTCACGCCGGCGATGCTCTCCCGGCTGATCGACGAGACGGGCGTGGTGCCGGCGGTCAATCAGGTCGAGATGCACCCGTACTTCCCCCAGGCCGCGCTGCGCGCCTTCCATGCCGCTCACGGCATCCGCACGGAGAGCTGGAGTCCGCTGGCCCGGCGCAGCGAGCTGCTCGGCGAGCACGTGGTCGCCGATGTCGCCGCCGCCCATGCCGTGACGCCGACGCAGGCCGTGCTGCGCTGGCACACCCAGCTCGGCTCGACGCCGATCCCGAAGTCGGCGACGCCGGCGCGTCAGCACGAGAACGCGGACATTTTCGGCTTCATGTTGACCGACGACGAGATGGCCGCGCTCAGCTCCCTGGAGCGGGGTCGTCTGTGGGGCGGAGATCCCGAGACGCACGAGGAGATGTGAACGCCCGCGCGAGCAGGCGGTCGCATCCCACGAAGACATAGCCGACCGCGACGAGCCCCACGGTCAGGCCGCCGATCCACAGCGCGACGCCGCCGACCCCGTGTTTCGCGACGTTCATGAACGGGTACGGCACGCTCGTGCCGCCGGCGAACCGGCCCCCGAAGGCGCCGTAGGTGTACGCGAACGCGAGGTAGGCGAACGGGATGAGCACCCACAGCAGCGGGTCGTAGCGGCGCAGATGACCCTTGGGGACGAACAGCGCCCAGTCGATGATCACGAGGATCGGCGTGACGAAGTGGACGAGATTGTCGGTGAGGGTGAACGGCCGGTAGGTGCCCGGCTGGGTGAACAGCGCGGGCGCGAGCACGAAGAGGTAGACCAGCATCGTGACGGTGATCGTCTGCATCACCGCCGCCGCCGCCCGGGGCGACGGGGTCGACGTTCCGCTCCAGCCGGCGTGCTGCGCATCGCGGAGTGTGGCGAGGGCGGAAAGGACCATCCAACCCAGGCACAGCACGTTGCTCAGCACCGTGTAGTACAGGAAGGCCGACCAGTTGGGACTCGCCGTCCACAGCCCCGACACGCGGGCGATGCCGATCACGATCACGAGCGCCGCCACGGCGCGGTAGCCGAAGGCGAGGATGCGTGAGCGCGCGATCATTCGCTCATGTGAGGGCTCACGCTCACAGTTGCGCGCCGTCGTCCCACGGGTCCTCGAGCTCAGGCGTGCGTCCGCGCCACGATTCGTACGCGATGAGCCAGCCGATCGAGCAGCACGTTCTGCATGATGAGTCCGAACAGCACTCCCGAGCCGAGCAGCACCACGGTTCCGATCAACCAGCCGATGCGGCCGCGTGGCCATCCTCTGTGGGGCATGGCACCAGCGTAGAAGGTCGGCCCGGTGTCATCGCCCGCGGTGGTCCTCCGGTGCGAAGCGGGGACCGCGGCGCGGTTCGAGCCGGCCGCTCAGCCCGATCAGTCTGATCACGCGTTGACGGTGCCCACGCCAGGGCTCCAGCAGCTCGAGCATCCCGTCGTCGTCGACGCGGCGACCGGTCAGGGCGTAGCCCACCTGGTGGGAGAGGTGGTAGTCGCCGACGCTGACGGCATCGGGATCGCCGAAGGCGCGGATGCGCATCTCCGCGCTGGTCCACGCCCCGATGCCGCGGAGGCCCGTCACGGCGCTGTCGGCGGATGCCGGGTCGCGAGCGGCCCGCTCGATCGAGGTGCGCCGGGCGGCCGCCTGCACGATCGTCCGCGACTGCGGCGGTTCGAGTCCGGCGCGGTGCCACGTCCAGCTCGGGATGAGGTGCCAGTCGGCCGGGGGCGCGAACATCGGCCGGGGCGTCGGGCCGGGTGCGCGCTCGCCGCACCAGGTGAGGATCATCCGCCAGGCGCCGAAGGCCTGCAGCCCCGTCACCTTCTGCTCGAACACGGCGCTGATCAGCGCGTCGAAGACGAGGTCGGTGCGACCGAGCCGCAGATCGCCATGCCGGTGATGGGTGTCGGAGATGAGCGGATGTCGGTGGGGTTCGAAACCGGCCGGGTCGTCGTCGGCGCCGCACAGTCGCGGCAGCTGCTCCAGCGTCCAGGCGGCACCGGCCCCCCAGGCCGCGGCACGGACGCGGTCGCGGTCGATGCGCAACGCCAGGGTCGCAACACCCTCGGGCGTGCGCGTGGCCCGCCAGATCACACCCTGGTGCTCGAGCTGCGACGGATCATGCGCGCCGCGCTGCTGGGGGCGCACGGCGCGCGCGACGTCGGTGGGTACGCGCGGCCGGTACTCGCTTTCGAGGGGTCGAGGGGAAGGCTGACGCGGGTCGCGTGTCGCCGGCGGCGCAGCGCGCAGCGGCATCCTCTCCCGCGTGGTCATGCCGTCACCCTATGTCAGGGCCTCCGACATCCCGACGCGCGCGGCGTGGATGCGGATCAGAAGCGGTCGGGCGAGGGGGCGCCGTGGCCATAGCGGATGACGACGTCGGCGTGGCGGTCGAAGCGGTAGCCGATGCCGCGGACGGTGCGCACGATGTCCTCGTAGCGGCCGAGCTTGGAGCGCAGGCGGCGCACGTGCACGTCGATCGTGCGTTCGCCGGGTGCCTCCTCGGCATCCGCGTGGCTCCACAGCGACGACACCAGCTCGGCACGCTCGATCGTGCGGCCCTCGCGGAGCACGAGGTACTGCAGCAGCTCGAACTCCTTGAAGGTGAGCTGCGCGGTCTCGCCCTCGATGTGCACGCGGCGGCGGGAGATGTCGATCGTCACCCCTCCGGGAACGTGGTCGTCCTCGGGCTCGTCCTGCTTCGTGCGGGCGACGGCGCTCGGCTCGTGGAGCGCGAGGCGCACGACGTCGACGTCACGGCCACCGGCGGACGCGGGCGCCAGGGCGACCGTGGCATAGGTCTCGGCGTGGGGGGCGAGTTCGCCGAGCGTGCGGCGCAG
This sequence comes from Microbacterium sp. 69-7, assembly GCF_001897985.1. Taxonomy (NCBI): domain Bacteria; kingdom Bacillati; phylum Actinomycetota; class Actinomycetes; order Micrococcales; family Microbacteriaceae; genus Microbacterium; species Microbacterium sp. 69-7. The sequence continues at coordinate 54,810 of NZ_MKRU01000084.1, forward strand.
AGCTTCGACGAGCGTGGAGAGCGAGACGCCGTCTGCCGCCGCCTTCGCCTCGTCGATGCCGACGTAGAGAGCGAAGCCGCGCGGCGCGGTGCCGACCGGGACGGTGCCGGTGGCGGGGGTCGCCGCGCTCGCGGCCGGGGCGGCCACGGCGGGACGCTGCGGCACGTCCGAGACGGCGCGCAGGTGACGGACGGGAGCGGGCGAGGCGAGAAGAGCGGTGTTCGACACGGGAATGTCCTTCGGGGCGGAACCCGGGGCGTGCGGCCCAGGAGCGGGTTCGGGTGTGTGTTGCGTGAGGCCCGGTGCGAGATCCGCATCGGATGGGATGCGAGGGCCTGTGCGAGACAGCCGGCGTTCGCGTTGTGCGCGGCGCGGTGCTCGGGGGGTGGCGGCCGGCTGACGGAGGTGGGTCAGCGTCGGCGGGCGCACCCGGCGGGGTTCACCGTCAGTGGCACATTCGGCAACACATGGCAACGCGCGGCATCATCATGATGCCGGCATGTCCGTTCGCCTCCAGGGCGGACAGAGTGCGTGCGTTGTCAGTCATGGGCCTGATTATGACGAATCGCGTCGCGATGTGTCAAACCGCACGGATGCCGCCGTCACAAGATGACGGAATGTGACAGAGTGCATGGTCGTGAACGCCCCGACCACGCCACCCGCCCGCATCCGCATCGTCGGGACCTCGGGCTCGGGCAAGTCGCGGCTGGCGGAGGACGTCGCGGCGCGGATGCATATCGCCCGGCTCGAACTGGACGCGGTGTTCTGGGATGCGGGGTGGACCTACCGCGACCTCGAGGAGGCGCAGGGTCGCGTGCGAGCGTTCCTCGCTGCGCACCCCGAGGGGTGGGTCGCGGACGGCAACTGGAACTCGCGGCTGGGCGGTCTGATGGAGCCCGGCACTCCCGGCGGGGCCGACGTCGTGGTGTGGGTCGACCACCCACGTCGCGTCGTCATGTGGCGGGTGCTTCGACGGACCCTCCGCCGCGGCATCCTGCGCGAAGAGCTCTGGCACGGCAATCGCGAAAGGGTGCGCTCGTGGCTGAAGTGGAAGCCGGAGGACAACATCCTCCGCTGGGCCTGGACGAGCTATCCGGGCATGCGCCGGCGGATGGAAGCACGGATCGCCGCGGGTGACCCCGTGCTGCGGCTGCGGGGCCAGCGCGAGGTCGACGACTGGGTGCGCTCGCTTGCCGCCGTGTAGCGTCGCGCCTGCCCCCTGCGTCCCGGCGTAGCGTAGGGATATGACAGAAACCGTCGACGAGCTGTCGTTCCGCAACGAGCCCGACACGTCGCGCTACACGCTGCGCCGAGGGGATCAGATCGTGAGCGCGCTGGACTACCGCGACGACGGCCGCACCGTCGCGATGACGCGGGCCTACACGGTGCCCGCTTTCCGCGGTCACGGGTACGCGGCCGACGTCGTCGCGCGCGCCGTCGAGGACGTCGCCGCTCGAGGCGATCGCGTCATCAGCCCGGTCTGCTGGTACGTCGCCGACTGGTTCGCGGCCCATCCCGAGCACCAGTCGCTGCTGGCGCCGCCGCGGACCGCCTGAGCCGTCATCGCCTACCTCCTCGGCGCCGGCGCCGTCAAGGGTCTGGTCGGTCGCCGCGCGGCCCCGCACGGTGGGACGACCGACGTGAGGAGAGCCCATGAGCACCGAGCGAGACGAACTCCCGGACGGCGTGATCGATGCCGAGCCGTCGGGAGGCGGGGAGAGCGCGCCGACGCAGGACGAGCCCCGTCTCGAGCTTCATGAGACATCGGATCAGGAGCGCTTGGACGGACTGATCGCCCAGCTGCGCGCCGACGTCGGTGGGCAGAACGCCGCCACCGTCGACAAGGCCGTTCGCGGTCGCCTCGCCGAGACGGGGGTTCCCGCCGAGGAGGAGGTCATCCTCGCGCTGATCGCTGAGCTCGCCGCGGACGAGTCCGCGGACTGAGCGCACGCGGCGGGCGCCTGTCGACGCGCGTCACTTCTCCGACAGCCAGCGGCCCAGCTCCCGGGCGGTCGGCTCTGCCGTGCGGATGAGCGTCTCGTGACGGTGTCCCTCGACGACGAAGGCGTGGGAGTCGGGGAGGGCGGCGACGACCTCGTCGAACCACTCGCGGGGAACGACGACGTCGAGTTCTCCCCGCACCACGAGGGTGGGCGCCGACACCCGTGCGTAGACGCCCTCGGGCCGGTGGCTGAGCATCGCCCGCATCTTGCGCCTCAGGTGCGGTCCCGCCCGCACGTACTCGCGGGCGCCGAGCAGCAGCACCTTCGGGCTCTCGCCCAGAGATCGCGCGCCGAATGCCACACCTGGTGCAGCGCGCGGCGGCGATGGCGGTCGACGGTGGGGGCGACCAGAACGAGGCGGTCGACCGTGTCGGGGTGTCGGGCGGCGGTCTCGGTGACGACCTGCGTGCCCATCGAGTGCCCGAGCAGCACGACCAGGCCCCGTCCCAGATGGCGCAGATACGCGGCGACGAGGTCGGCCATCCGTTCGATCGTGGGCGTGCGTGTCGGCTCGGGAGCGTCGCCGTAGCCGGGCAGATCCAGCGCGACGACCAGTGCCTCCCCATCGAGATGCTGCACCAGGTCGCCGAACACCTTGCGACCCATGCCGATCCCGTGCACCAGCACCACGGTGCGCGCCGACGCGGCATCGCCGCGACGCTCGGCCACCATGCTCGCACCGCCGTGTGCGAAAACCTCGATGCGCCCGTCATCGGTCGGTACGCCCGTGATCTCGTCGATCGCGCGATCGACGGCATCCGTGCTGACCGCCATGCACGAGTGGACGGGCGTGAGCGCGGTCGCCTCGACGACGTCGCTGAGCGTGCAGGAGCGCACGGTCACCGCGCGTGTCGTCGCCGCCGACCGCGGCGACGTCGCCGGAACCGTCACGTTCACGGGGCAGGCCGCCACCTCCGCGCTGGTGCGCGCCAGCGCGTGGTCGGTGCAGGTGCTCGTCTCGCGCGGCGGGGCGAGCGTCGTCGTCCCCGCGGGAATCCGCACCGTCACGGCGCAGTACGACGGCTACCGCGATCAGCTCGTGCAGGTGTCGAACTCCGATGCGGTCACGCTGGCCGACGTCGTCGTGACCCCGGACCCCGAGCCCTCGCCGGTCCCCACCGACGGCACGAGTCAGAGCGGCACGGGTCAGACCGGCACGGGTCAGAGCGACCCCGGCGCGGCCTCGCTGGCCACGAGCGGTCAGAGCCCGGTGCTGATCACGGCGGCGAGCATGCTCGCAGCGCTGCTGCTGGTAGCCGGAGCCGTCCTGCTGATCGGACGCCGCCGCATCCGAAACGGCTGAGTCCGCACCCACCGCGACGGGCGGCTCGGAGACGGTCTCCGAGCCGCCCGTCCGCTGTGTCGTGGGACGGTGGCCACGCGTGAGGGGGCGATAACGTGGACGGATGACCAGTCCGGGTACCGCGAGCATCTCCCTCGACGGCGGGCAGCGCTGGCGCGCGTTCTGGGTCTGCGTATCCGTCGCGGCGCTGACGATCCTCGATCTGAGCAAGGTGAACGTCGCGCTGCCCTCGATCGAGAAGGCGCTGGGGGCCGGTTCGACCCAGCTGCAGATCGTCGTCTCCGGCTACGTGCTCATGTTCGGTCTCGCGCTCGTGCCCTTCGGGCGGCTCGGCGATCAACGCTCGCGCAAAGCCCTGTTCCTCGTCGGGTTGAGCCTGTTCCTCGTCACCAGTGTCGTCTGCGCCCTGGCGCCCACGATCGAGGTGCTGATCGCTGCCCGCCTCGTCCAGGGCCTCGCCGCCGGCATCCAGATGCCGCAGGTGCTGGGAACCATCCAGCAGATCTTCGTCGGCAAGGAGCGCGGTCGCGCCTTCGGACTGTTCGGAGCCACGATCGGTGTCGCCACTGCGATCGGCCCCACCTTCGGTGGCCTGATGATCGCCGTCGGCGGGGTGCAGGACGGCTGGCGGTGGATCTTCTGGATCAACGTGCCGCTGTGTGCACTGGTCATCGCCGGCGTGCTGGGCCTGCTCCCGCGAACGCGTCGATCGACGCCCGGTCGCCTGCAGCTGGACCCCGTCGGCCTCATGCTGCTCGCGTTCACGATCGTGACCCTCATGTGGCCCTTCCTCTTCACGACCGGCGCCCCGACCGACGATCCGCGTCGGTGGTGGAGCCTCGTTCTCTTCGTCGTCTTCGTGAGCGCGTTCACCTGGTGGGAGCGGCGGTATGCGGCATCCGGTCGCTCGCCGCTCGTGCCGTTCTCGCTCTTCTCGATCTCGTCGTTTCGCAACGGCACCCTCGTCGTGACCACCTACTTCACGGCGATCCCGGCGATGTTCCTGCTGACCACGCTGTTCCTGCAGATCGGCATCGGCACCGAGCCCGTCTTCGCCGGCATGGTGTCCATCGGCTTCGCCGTGGCCAGCGCCATCACCGCGTGGTTCGGCGGCTCGCTCGTCGCGCGGCTCGGGCGCCCCCTCGTGGTCGGCGGGCTGATCGTGGTGCTCGTGAGCGTCGTCGCCCTCGCGATCGTCGCGTACACGGTGCCGGCCGGAGTCGTGGAGTACGCCATGGCGGGGGTCATGGTGGTCGCCGGTGCCGGCGCCGGCTTCGTCGTCGCGCCGAACCAGACGCTCACCCTCGCCGAGATCCCGACGCGCGAGGGGGGCCTCGCCGGTTCGGTCGGCCAGCTCGGCCAGCGCGTCGGCACGGCAGTGGGCACCGCGATCGGGCTCTCGCTGTTCTACTCGACGGTCTATCGCGAGAAGGACGGCGGGGGCGACGCGCTCGCGGTCTTCCACGATGCGTACGCCTACGGCATGGTGGCCGTCGGCGTCTTCCTGGGCATCGCGCTGCTGCTGGGGGTCATCGACCTCGGCGCGCGGCGCAGAGCGGCCCAGGACTGAGCCCACCCGCGGGCCTTCCGTGCGATGTCGGCGGCTGCGCCTACCGTGGAGCCATGCGCATCCTGCATACCTCCGACTGGCACATCGGGCGGACCTTCCACGGTCATTCGACGCTCGATGCGCTGCGGGGTGTGCTCGAGACGCTCACCGAACAGGTCCGCACCCACGCGGTCGACGTGGTCGTCGTGGCGGGCGACGTCTTCGATTCCGCGACGCCGGCCGCCGCCTGCTACACGCTGCTGTCCGAGACGCTGCGGGCACTGGCCGACACCGGCGCGCAGGTCATCGTCACCAGCGGCAACCACGACTCCGCGGCGCGGCTCGGCTTCCAGGCGGCGCTGCTGCGCGACGGCATCCACGTGCGCACCGACCCGGCGGCGATCGGCGAGCCGATCACGGTGTCGGACGAGCACGGTCCGGTGCACTTCTACGGCATCCCTTACCTCGAACCCGCGCTCGTGCGTGCGGTGTGGCCCGGGGTGCGTACGCAGGCCGATGCGCTTCGCCGTGCGATGGACGTCGTCCGCGTCGACCACGCCTCCCGCGGCGGACGGACGGTGGCGATCGCGCACTGCTTCGCGGCCGGCGTCGAGCCCACCCCGCACCTCGAGCGCGATATCCAGCAGGGCGGTCTCGATGTCGTGCCCCTGTTTGCCTTCGACGGTGTGGACTACGTCGCCCTCGGTCACATCCACGGTCGCCAGAAGCTGGCTGAGCATGTGCGCTACGCCGGCGCGCCGCTGCACTACAGCTTCGGTGAAGGGCACAAGCCGCGCGGGTCGTGGCTCATCGAGATGGATGCCGAGGGAGCGTCGGAGGCGGTGTGGGTCGAGCTGCCGGTTCCTCGACGCCTCGTCACCCTGCGCGGGCCGTTCGAGGAGATCCTGGCCGCGACCTCGTCCGACGATGCTCGCGACGCGTGGGTCAGCGTCGAATACACCGATGATCTTCCGGTGCGCGATCCGCTGCGACGGCTGCAGCAGCGCTTTCCGTACTGCGCCAAGGTCGTGCACGTGCCGGACGTCGCACGCCACAGCGATGGGCGGGGCTACACCGATCGTGTCCGGGCCGCACGCAGCGACCTCGAGCTGTTCGATGCGTTCCTGTCACATGTGCGTGACGGCGAGGGGCTGACGGAGCGAGAGCGCGAGGTGCTGCGTGACGTGCTCGAGGAGCGCGTCGTCGTCGAGGCGTTGGCATGAAGCTCCACCGTTTGGAGCTCACCGGCTTCGGGCCCTTCCGTGACACGCAGGTCGTCGACTTCGACGCGTTCGATGCCGACGGACTCTTCCTGATCTCCGGGCGCACCGGCACCGGCAAATCGAGCATTCTCGACGGGGTCAGCTTCGCCCTGTATGGCAGCGTGCCCCGCTACGACGGCGGGGAGAAGCGTCTGCGCAGCGACCACGCGGATCTCTCCGACCCGACCGAGGTGCGATTGGAGTTCACCGTCGGCGCGCGACGCTGGCGCGTGACGCGGGCGCCGGAATACGACCGCCCCGCCAAGCGCGGGGGCGGATTGACGACGGAGCCGCCGCGGGCGGAGCTGGAGGAGCTGGTCGAGGGAAGATGGGTCGGGCGCGCGGCGAAACCGCGCACGGTCGGCGAGGCTCTCGGCGAGATCCTCGGTCTGAACGCGCAGCAGTTCCAGCAGGTGATCCTTCTGGCGCAGAACAAGTTCTCGCGGTTTCTGCTCGCCTCCGGTGAGGAGCGCCAGGGCCTGCTGCGCACGCTCTTCGGTACGCGTCGATTCGAGCAGTACCGTGATGAGCTCGATAGCCGGCGCCGAGAGGCGGAGACGGCTCTGGCCGCTGTCGACTCGCGTGCGCGCACGCTCGTCGAGGAGGGTGAGAGGCTGGCCCGAGCTCACGATCTCGATATCCGCGAGGCGCAGGACGGCGCCGGCGACCTCGCTGACGAGCACGCGGGCGGATCGGAGCTTGCAGCGCACCCCGACCCTCGGCGCGCGGATCCCGCGCCGGCGCCCGTGGCGACCCGTCGCGAGGATCTCGCGCGGGCGCACCGCCGCGCGCGGTACCGCGTCGAACAGGCGGAGTTCGCGCGCACGGCGACCGAGGAGCGTTTCGCCGCCGCGGCCGCTGCGCACGCCGCGGTCGTGGCCGCCGCGGCGCGCGCGCAGGAGCGACAGACGCTGCGCCACCGCCTCGGTGAACTCGAGGCCCGCGCCGACGAGATCGCACGTGCGCGCCGCCGGCTGGATGGCGGGCGTGCCGCCGCGGTGCTGCGCGCCCCTCTCGACTCTCTCGAGCGTGCCGAGCGCGCTGCGGCGGCGGCGGCGCACGACGCCGACACGGCTCGGGATCGGTGGCGTGCGGGCCGCACGGACGCTTCAGCCGACGCCGCTCGCGCGGTCGGGCAGCTCACCGGTGATCTCGCCCGGTGGGAGATCGCAGCCGCTCAGGAGCGGGACCTCGTCGCGCGTCGGGTCGAGCACGAGGCTGCGGTCGCCGCGATCGCGGCGCGCGAGCACGACCTCGCGGACATCGATGACCGCCGCGCCGCCCGTCCCGCCGAGCGTGCCCAGATCGACGCCGAGATCGCCACCGTGTCGGTCGCCGCGGCGCGTCTCGACGATCTGCGTGCCGAGCACCTGCGTCAGCGCGAGGTCGTCGCTGCGGCCCATCGTGCCGACGACCTCGCGGCCGCGCTCGCCGCGGCCGAGGCTGCGTACGCGACGGCGCTGACGGACTCCGAGGCTACCTCGGCTGCGCTCGGTGCGCTGCTGCGTCGACGTGTCGCCGGCGTCGCGGCGGAGCTTGCGGACGCGCTCGTTCCCGGGGAGCCGTGCCCGGTCTGTGGCTCCACCGAGCATCCCCACCCCTCGCCGCCCGCCGACGAGCCCGTCACCGATGACCTGCTGGTGGCGGCCGAGCGCGCGCGAGACGAGGCGTCCGTCGCCGAGGCCGACGCGCGCGAGCGTGCCGGTCTCGCACGGGAAGCTGTCGCTGCGGCCCGCATCGCCGCCGGCGGCCTCGACGGGGCCGCGGCCGAGGAGAGACTCGCCGCCACGTCCGCGGCGCAGGCCGAGGCCGAGCGTGCGGCCGCGGAACTCGCCGGCCTGTCGCAGCGCCGCGCGCGCGCCGAGCAGGCCGCCGCGGCCGACGACGAGCGGCGCGCGGCGTGCGTCGAACACCTCGCGACGGCGCGCGAGCGTGCCCGCGCGGCCGAGTCCGACATCTCCCGCCTCGAGGCGGTCGTCACCGCGGCGCGCGGGTCGTTCGCGACGGTGGCGGCGAGAATCGACGCCGTCGCCGAGGACCGCGATCGGGCGCGCGCGGTCGTCGTGGCTGATGCCGCACGTGATGAGCGCGCTCGTGCGCACCTCGACGCCCGACAGGAACTCGACGCGCTGCTCGCGGCCTCCGGTTTCGACGATCTCGACGCGGCCCGGGCGGCGCTCATCTCCGACGAGGAGATCGAGGGGATCGACATCGCGATCGCCGACCACGCGGCGCAGCTGTCGGCGACGCGCTCTCGACTTCTCGAACTCGAACTCGACGCCGGCGGCGATGACCCCTCGGCCCACGACGTCGACGTTTCTCGCGATGCCGTCGAGCTCGCCGATGCCGCGCGCACCGATGCGATCTCCGCTCACGCCGGCGCCGTCCGCACGGCCGAGGCGCTCCAGGATCTGCTGCAGCAGGTCGACCGTGCCCTGGCGGAGGTGCAGGAGAGCGCCGACGAGGCCGCCGCCGTGATCCGTCTGGCCGACAGTGTGGCCGGGCGGGCGCCGAACACGATGCGGATGGACCTCGAGACCTTCGTGCTGGCCGCCGAACTGGAGGAGATCGTCGCGGCTGCCAACGTGCGTCTGGCGGAGATGTCGTCGGGACGCTACACCCTGCACCACTCCGACGCCCGTGCCGCGCGCGGGCGCGCGTCGGGCCTGGGCCTCGACGTGCTCGACGCGCACACCGGCCGGCGGCGTCCGCCGCAGTCGCTGTCCGGCGGCGAGACCTTTCTCGCCTCGCTCGCCCTTGCGCTCGGTCTTGGAGAGGTCGTCACGGCCCGGGCCGGCGGCATCCGTCTGGACACGCTCTTCGTCGACGAAGGCTTCGGATCGCTCGACCCCGAGACACTCGAACTCGCTCTGCGGACTCTCGACGACCTGCGCGCGGGCGGGCGTACCGTCGGTGTCATCAGCCACGTCGAGGCGATGAAGGAGCAGCTGCCGGCCCAGCTGCTGGTCGCATCGACGCCGGAGGGCCCGAGCGTCATCCATCAGGATGCCGCTCGAGCCCCCGTGGTCAAACGCGCGCGGTGACCTACTGCAGGTAGGTCCGCGCAGAGGTCAGGATCTCACCGTAGAGCGTGCGCAGCATGTCGGCGGAGCTCTCGTCGGCTCCCACGCTGGTGATCGTCTGCTGCACGAGGTCGTCGATTCCCGCCTCGCCGGTCGTGAGCAGCGTCTCGCCGATGAGGATCAGCGTTTCGTCGGGGAGGACCTGCTCGATGATCTCGGGCGTCGCCGTCGGGTCGACCTCCGTGAGGATCTGGTTGACCTTCGGGCGGACGTCGGCGATGAACTGCTGCTGCGCCGCCGACTCCGTCGCCGTTGCAGAATCGTCGCCCTCGCCGGGCAGGATGTCGCCGGGGCTGACCTCGACGGAGGGGATGGGCGTCGGGGTGCTCATCATCTCGTCGATCGATGAGCCCGCCGAGGAGACGCCGACGAGGATGATCGACCAGATGAGAGCGAACGAGCCGATCGTCGCGCCCACCAGCGACAGCACGAGGGCCGTGATGCTGAGGGGCTTTCCGCCGTAGCGCTTGCCCGCGAGCCCGACGATGGAGAAGATGAAGCCCGCCAGCAGCAGCAGACCGCCGATCAGCACGGCCACCAGACCCACCCACGGCACCGGCACGATGCCGATGATGCTGAGGAGCGTGCCCCCGGCGGCGAGGCCGAGTGCCGTCCACGCGATGGCCTTCGAGCGAGTGTCGGGCACCGGCGGGCCCGAGGGTGCGAGGTACGGCGGGGTCGGCGCGCCGTAGGGGGCGGTGGGTGCGCCGTAGGGCACGGTGGGCTGGCCGGCCGCGGGCGGGAGAGGGGGCGCCGTCGGTGCGACGTAGGCATCCCCGTAGCCGCCGGTCGGGGCGGGTGCGGCAGGCGGGGCTGCGGGCGGGTAGACCTCGGTGGGGGTGGAGTCCACCGCGTCGGGAGCGACCGCGTCGGGGACGTCGGCGGCCGAGCCGTCCGGATCCTGAGGATTCGTGGGCGGGGGTGTCGACATCTGTTCTTCCTTCGTTTTGTCCGATCATCGCGGGGCCTGGTCCGGGAGACGTCGGCGTGGCGGCGCTATGTCGACCCTATCGACTCACTGTGACTTTGTTCTCGGTGAGCTGTCCGCGACGTTTCTCACGTCGCATCCGATGACCGCGACAGGCCATCCTGAGACAGGATGGGAGCACGCGGCATCCCGCCGGTGCGAGCACGCGGCGGGACGCCCGATGAAAGGGACGCCATGACACTCACCTCGGTTCTGCTCGACACTCCGCCCTCGGTGGCCGCGCGACTCGGCTGGGACCCGGCCACCACCGTCCACGATCGTCGCCGCATTCTCGCGAAGGAGCTCATTGCCGCTCGCCTCGGCTGTGACGTGAACGACATCCGTATCGAGCGCGAGGCGCCGCGCGGCTTCGGCTACCACACGCGCCTGATCGCCTCGCGTGACGGTGAGGAGCTGCCGATCGCCATCGTCACGGCGAGCTTCCGCGCCGCGACGATCGTCGCCATCTGCGACCCGGGCCTTCCGCTGGGCATCGACATCCGTGACATGACACCGGAACCCGCCGACATCCGCTTCATGCAGAAGCACTCGCACCTGTTCGACCCGGACAACATCCCCGACCTGCTCCAGCACTGGGTGCGGGTGCAGGCGGTGCTCGAGGCCGACGGTCGCGGGGTGCGCGTCGCGCCCGACAACGTGCGGCTGGACATGGGGCGGCTGAAGGGATGGATCCCGGACCGCAACATGAAGTACACGCTCGTCGACGCGTCGCGCGACAGCTGGGTGATCACGATCGCGATCGGAACCCTTCCCGCGGTCTGATCCCCGTGTTCATCCGTCCCTTGCTGCCGCATCCGACGGGGTGAAGCGACCACAGCGGACGGATGAACGCCGCGGGGCGCGGGTGGGCTCAGGCGGCCGGGAACGCGCGGTCGAGCTCGGCGAGCCACACCGCGGCGTTGCCGTCGCTGGGCGCTCGCCAGTCGCCGCGCGGCGAGAGCGACCCCGACGGAAGCACCTTCGGCCCGTTGGGGATCGCGGTGCGCTTGAACTGCGCGAAGCCGAAGTAGCGCGTCAGGAACACCCGCAGCCAGCGCACGATCGTCTCGCGGTCGTAACCGTAGCGGTCGGATGCCGGGAAGCCCGGCGGCCACGCCCCGGCATCTGCATCGCGCCAGGCGTGCTCTGCGAGGAAGACGATCTTCGACGGGCGCAAGCCGTAACGCAGTACGTGGAACAGCGCGAAATCGTGCAGCGCGTAGGGTCCGATCGTGTCCTCGGTCGACTGCACCTTGCCGTCCTGGCCGGCGGGCACCAGCTCGGGGCTGATCTCGGTGTCCAGCACCGCCTGCAGCACGTCCTTCGCCGCCGGCGACAGGCTCATGCCGTCGTCGGCGGCGTGGGCGATGACCCATCGGATGAGGTGCTGGATGAGCGTCTTGGGCACCCCGGCGTTCACCGCGTAGTGGCTCATCTGGTCACCGACGCCGTAGGTGGCCCATCCCAGGGCGAGCTCCGACAGGTCGGAGGTGCCCACGACGAATCCGCCGTTCTGATTCGCGAGTCGGAACAGGAAGTCGGTGCGCGCCCCGGCCTGCACGTTCTCGAACGTCACGTCGTACACGGGCTCGCCGTTCGCGAAGGGGTGGCCGATGCCCGTCAGCAGCTCCGTCGCCATGGGGCGGATGTCGATCGTCTGGATCGATGCGCCGATCGCTTCGGCGAGGGCGATGGCGTTCGACTTCGTGCGATCGCTCGTCGCGAAGCCGGGCATCGTGTAGGCGAGGATGTCGCTGCGCGCTCGCCCCATCCGGTCCATCGCCCGCGCGACGACGAGGAGGGCGTGCGTCGAATCGAGGCCGCCGGAGACGCCGATCACGGGCTTCGGTGACCCGATCGCGCGCATCCGCTGCTCGAGCGCGGACACCTGGATGTTGAACGCTTCGTAGCAGTCCTGGTCGAGTCGTGCCGGGTCGTCGGGCACGAAGGGGAAGCGGTCGAGCGGGCGACGCAGGCCGATATCGGATGCCGGCGGATCGACCGTGAACGCCACCGTCCGCATCGGACTCGTCGCCGGTGCAACCGCGCGGCGGTTGTCGTCGAACGTGCCCTGGCGAAGGCGGTCCTGGCGGATGCGGTCGAGGTCGATGTCGGCGACGGCGCTGCGCGGGCCGTCCGGGAAGCGCTCGGTTTCGGCCAGGAGGGCGCCCGACTCGTAGATCATCGTCTGTCCGTCCCACGACACGTCGTTGGTCGACTCGCCCAGGCCCGCGGCCGCGTAGACGTAGGCGGCGATGCAGCGGAACGACTGAGACTTCGCGAGAAGGTGACGATCATCGGCCCGCGCGACGGTGATCGGGCTGCCGGAGAGGTTCAGGAGCACGGTCGCACCGGCGAGAGCGGCGGTGGACGACGGCGGCACGGGCACCCACATGTCCTCGCACACCTCCGCGTGGACCACCAGGCCCGGCACGTCGTCCGCGGCGAACAGCAGGTCGGTGCCGACGGGCACCTCCTGGCCGACCAGCACGGTGGATTCCGGGGCATCCGTTCCGGCCGCGTACCAGCGGGCCTCGTAGAACTCGCGATAGGTCGGCAGATAGCTCTTCGGTGCGACGCCGAGCACGCGGCCGCCGTGGATGATCACCGCGCAGTTGTAGAGGCGTGGCCCCAGCCGCAGCGGTGCGCCGACGACCAGCAGCGGACGCAGCTGCTGCGAGGCCGAGACGAGGGTGGCGATGGCGGCGTGGACGGCGTCGAGCACGGCATCCTGCATCACGAGGTCGTCGATGGCGTATCCGGTCAGGCAGAGCTCCGGGAAGACGGCGACGGCGACGGCATCGTCGCTGAGCGCGCGGGCCGCGTCGATGACCGCCTCGGCGTTTCGCGCCGGGTCGGCGATCGCGACGGGGATCGTACAGGCGGCGACCCGGGCGAACCCGTGCCGATAGACGCTCTCGAACGGCAGGTTCTCGCTCACCCCTCCAGTCTGGCAGGTGCGCCGGCGCTGGGCGATGTCGGCGGCGCCGACTAGCGTCGAAGGCGGAAGGGTGACATGCGATACATCGAGGACACCGGCGACGGCGCGCGCATCGTCTGGAGCGCGAGCGATCTGAAAGCAGCCGCCGAGTGCGAGTTCGCGTGGCTGCGTGCGATCGACGCCAAGCTCGGACGGGTGCCGGCGGTCGTCGAACCCGAAGACCTCACCCTCGAGCGCGCCGGTCGGCTCGGCACCCAGCACGAGCTGCGCCAGCTGGAGGCCTACCGCGCGCAGTATCCCGGACGTGTCGTGGAACTGCCCGAGACGCGATCGTCGGATGCCGCGGC